>CALVVW010000030.1 GCA_944364005.1 uncultured Bacilli bacterium
AAACATATATATTATACTACTATCAGACTTATTTCAGTTTTTTGTCATAAAACGGAATTCCAAATAAAAATCTACAAAACATATTAATGAAATTAAAAAATTGTTTACAAATAACATCGTTTATATTAAAATATCTATAGTGCAATAAAAGTACTAGAACCAGGTCAGGACCGGGAGGTAGCAGCCTTAATAGTCAACTTTTATGTGCACTTTTATTTTAGGTGATTTTATGAATGATAAATTTATGAATTTAGCAATAGAAGAAGCACAAAAAGCTTTTTTTATTGATGAAGTTCCCGTGGGATGCGTTATTGTGCGTGATGGTAGGGTTGTTTCAAAAGCTTATAATAAGAAAGAAAAATTGTGTTGTGCTAGTAAACATGCAGAAGTTTTAGCTGTGGAAAAAGCTTCTAAAAAATTAAATAATTGGAGATTAGAAGGTTGCGATGTTTATGTGACTCTAGAACCTTGTCCTATGTGTGCTAGTTTATTAAAACAGGCAAGAGTTAATCACATTTATTGTGGATTATCAAATTCTGATACTACTAATTATGAAATTGTTAAACAAATTTTAAATAAAGATAAAAATAATTCTTGTGTTTTAATTTCTAATGATTTAGCTGTGGAAAAAGTATCTGAATTAATGAAAAAATTTTTTGCAAAGAAGAGAAATAAGTAGGTTTGTTCTCTTTTTTTTATGGTATAATATTTTTGTTTATTTGGAGGTGCGTTATGTATCAAGCTTTATATAGAAAATATAGACCTCAAACTTTTGATGATGTGGTAGGTCAAACTACAGTAGTTAAGGTTTTAAAAAACTCTATTTTGCAGCATAAATTTTGTCATGCGTATATGTTTTTTGGATCCAGAGGAACAGGAAAAACCTCTTTGTCTAAAATTTTTGCTAAGGCAGTTAATTGTTTAGAGCCAGTTGATGGTAATCCTTGTGGAAAATGTAAAAACTGTTTGATTGCAAGTGAAAAGGAGTGCGTTGATATTTTAGAAATTGATGCAGCTTCTAATAATGGTGTGGATGAGATTCGTGAATTGCGTAATAAGATTAATCTTGTTCCAGGAGAGTTGAAATATAAAGTTTATATTATTGATGAAGTTCATATGTTATCTATTGGTGCTTTTAATGCTTTATTAAAAACTTTGGAAGAACCACCAGAACATGCAATCTTTATTTTAGCAACTACAGATCCTCAGAAAGTTCCTGAAACTATTATTTCTCGTTGCCAATGTTTTTCTTTCGAACGTATTTCTACAGATATGATTGTGGAAAGACTTAAATATGTTTGTAGCCAAGAAAATATTTTAGTTGAAGAGGATGTTTTAAAGGAAATTGCTATTTCCTCTGATGGTGGAATGCGTGATTCTTTAGGAATTTTAGATAAGCTTAGTTCTTATACTAGTGATTTAATTACTATGGATATCTACACTGAATTAAACGGCTTGATTACGAAAAAGGATTTAAAAATATTATGTGATTTTGTATTCAATGGTGATTATAAAGAGGTATTAAATCAAATTAATTCTTTTAATAATAGTGGAAAAAATCTTGTTCAAATTCTATCGCAATTTATGTATTATTTACGTGATTTATTGATTGATTATTATGTAAATCAAAATAGTATTAACTATTCTGTTTTACTTGTGGAAAAATTAATTACTAGCATAAACGAAAAAATGTTCGATATTAAAAAGAGCGGTAACCCTAAAATTTATATCGAAATATTATTATTGAATTTTATGTCTGATATTTCTGATTCTATTTCAACAAATTCTGTGGATAATAAGGTAAACTCGATTAAAAGTATACCTGTTGAAAAACATAATAATCATATTAGTTATAATAGTATTGCTTCCGACGATAAACTTGAAGATGTTGAGTCTGTTGAAGTTGCGATGGAACACGACAACATTCCTATTAATTCTAATAGTGATTCTATCTCTCAAGATGATGTATCTACTGTGAATAAAAGTGCTGTAGATAATGTTAATACTGGTGATATTTTGAATTTAGATGATATTATGCAAGTTCGAATTAATAATGCTTTTGCTTTGGCTAATAAACAAGTTTTAAATCATGAAATTGATAATCTAAAGTTATTAAATGACTATGCTTTTGATCAGAAAATAGGATATCTTGTTTGTGAATTATTAAATTCTAAGTTTCGTGTCGCTAGTGAAGATATTATTGTTCTTAGTTATGAATATGAATCTATAGTACAGCAAAATTTATTACATTTAGAACAGATGGAAGAGGTGTATTTAAATATTACTCATTCTTCTAAGAAATTCGCTATTATTTCTGATTTAGAATGGGATAAATTAAAGAAAGAATATATTCAACATTTAAAAGAAGGTAATCATTATGAAGTTTTAGCGGAACCAGAAAAAGTGTTTAAAAAAGAAGAAACAAATGATATAATATCTAATGATGCCAGTATGTTATTTGGCGATATTGTAGAAATTGATTAGGAGGAATGTTTATATGAATATGCAAGCTATGTTAAAACAAGCTCAAAAACTACAAAAAGATATGATGAGTGCTAAAGAAGAAATTGATTCTATGGAATTCGTTGGAGAAAGTTCTCTTGTTAAAGTAACTGTTAAAGGTAATAAAGAAGTTGTAAAGGTAGAAATTGATAAGTCTAATTCTTTAGATGCTGACGATTTGGAAATGTTAGAGGATATGTTTTTAGTAGCAATTAATGAAGCATTTAAAAAAGTTGACGAAGCAACAGAAAAAAAGATGGGAAAATTTGGTAATATTCCTGGATTATTTTAGTAGGTAATATGTATCCAGATAGTATTAGAAATTTAATTGAATCGTTTAAGTTTTTACCTGGAATCGGTGAAAAAACTGCTGAACGTTTAGCTTTTTCTGTTTTAGGACTTGAAGATGAACAAGTATCTTTTTTCTCAGATAGTATTGTTTCTGTAAAAGAAAAAATTCATCCTTGTCCTATTTGTAATACCTTTACTGATTCTGATAAATGTATTGTTTGTTCTGATTCAACTAGAGATAGAGAAACTTTATGTGTAGTTGAAGATACTAAGAATGTATTCTTGTTTGAACGGTTGGGTATGTTTCATGGAATGTATCATGTTTTGGATGGATTAATTTCTCCTTTAGATGGTATTAATCCTGAAGATATTGGATTAGATAAATTAATAGATAGAATTAAAAATGAAAATTTTAAAGAAGTTATTTTTGCTTTTCGTCCTAGTATTGAAGGGGAAACAACTGCACTTTATATTAAGCGAGTGTTGGAAGGTATGGGTGTCATAGTTACTAGACTTGCTAGTGGTGTTCCCATGGGTGCTGATATGGAATATGTTGACAGTTTAACTTTAGAAAGAGCTTTAAATGATAGAAAAGAAATAGAATAAATCGTAGTTTTTTTCATATTTTTTATCAGGGTGATACAATATGAAAAAAATAGTTGAAGGTTTTAAAAGAATTGTTATTAGTGGTTTTATTTTATATGGTTATAATTTGATTGCGGTTAATTTTAATATGATATTACCTATCAATATTATTACACTATTATCTGTTACTTTTCTTGGAACTCCTGCTTTATTTGCTTTAGTATTATTTCGAATTTTATTTTTATAAGTGGTGATGATATGAATGATTTAACTTATATACAACAGAAGTTTGTTAATTATATTGAGACGATTATAAAAACAGATAAGTTATCTCATTCTTATCTAATTGAATTAGGGGATGCTTCTTTAGATTATCCCTTTGTTTTGTTGTTTGTAAAAATGGTATTATGTCCTTATTCTGTTTCTAATATTGATGGTTTGAACTGTAATAGATGTAATACTTGTCAATTAATTGATGAGGGGAATTTTCCAGATTTAGAGATTATAGAAGCAGATGGTATGCAGATTAAGAAAAAACAACTTTTAAGTTTGAAAGAAGAGTATCAAAATTATTCTTTGATTGGTCACAGAAGGGTATATATTATTCGTGAAGCAGAAAAACTTAATCCATCTTCTGCCAATACTATTTTAAAGTTTTTAGAGGAGCCAGAAGAAGGAATCGTTGCTATTTTGCTAACTAAAAATAGGTATCAAGTCTTAGATACTATTTTATCTAGATGTCAGGTTTTATCTTTAGTTGATTCTACCGAAATTTCTTCTGTTGATGCTACCGTTATTCAATTTATTCGTTATTTAATTTCGGGTGATGATTTATATGTTCACTATAAGGAAATTTTAGATATTATGCCTGAAAAAACTGTTGCAAAAGAGATTTTTGATATTGTTGAGAAAATATTTATTCAATTTTTGTCAGGACAGAAAAATGCTCAAATTTCTTTTTTAAATGATACTCATAAAGATAAAATCTTGTCTTGTATTACAATAATTGAGGAGGAAATTCCTAAATTGGTGTATAATATTAATTATAAATTATGGTTAGATTCTATCTTTTCCCGTTTTGTGGAGGTGAAATAGATGAAAAATGTAATTGGAATTATGTTGCCTATTAGTAAATCTTTTTTATATGCTGAGGTAAATAATATCAATTGTAAATTAGGTGATGTTGTTATTATTAAGGGAGAAACAGGAACAGATTCTGCAGTTGTGAAAAAAGCTCCTTATCTTGAATCCGAAGATAATTTGCCAACCGATTTATATTCTGTTATTAGAATAGCAACACCCGAAGATTTGAAACAAATTAATGATAATAATGAAAAATCTAATAAGGCTTTGGATATAGCTAAAAAGTATAGTAAAGAATTAGGATTAGATATGAATTTTGTAGATTGTTTTTATACTTTTGATAAAAGCCAATTGATTTTTTCTTTTGTTGCTGATAATCGTGTCGATTTTAGAGAATTAGCTAAAAAGCTTGCACAAAAATATAAAACTAGAATTGAATTAAGACAGATAGGAGTTCGCGATAAAGCTAAAAAAATTGGTGGTCTTGGTCCTTGTGGATTGTTTTTATGTTGTCATACTTTTTTGACAGATTTTAATAGTGTATCTATTAATATGGCGAAAAATCAATTTCTTGCCTTAAATCCATCAAAGATTAATGGAATTTGTGGCCGTCTTTTATGTTGTTTAGGCTATGAGAATGATCTTTATACAGAACTAAAAAAGGGTTATCCTAAGATTGGAACTATGGTCGAAACTAATGCTGGTACGGGTAAAGTTTCTTCTATAGATGTCTTTAAGGGTTCCTTTCAAGTGGATTTAAAAGAAAAAGGTTTTGTAGATATAGAGAAGGAAGAATACCATGGAAGTTCTGAATGATATTTTAGGTTATCCTAATCGAAAAATTTATCAAAATACTGATTTTTTTTCTTTTTCTTTAGATAGTGTTATGCTTGCTAATTTTGTAACTCTTCGTTTACGTGATAAGGAAATATTAGATCTTGGTACTGGTAATGGAGTTATTCCTTTAATTTTATCACTTCGTACAAATAAAAAAATTACTGGAGTAGAGATTCAACCTAAATTATCAGAATTGGCTTCTAAATCAGTTTTACTTAATCAATTAAGCAATCAAATATCTATTATTTGTTCTGATATGAAAGATTATGTTTCTACTTATACAATCGAAAAATATGATGTGATTACTTGTAATCCTCCATATTTTAAAGTTAATGATAAGAATTATTTTAATGAAAGTGTTGAAAAGACAATTGCTAGGCATGAAGTTAAAATATCTTTAGAAGAAGTAGTGATGATTGCAAGCAAGTTACTTAAAAATAATGGAACGTTTGCTATGGTACATCGGACAGAAAGGTTACTTGAAATTTTTGATTTGCTTCGAAAGTATCATATTGAACCTAAGAGAGTTCGTTTTGTTTATGAGTTTGTACATAAACCATCCACTTTAGTTTTAATTGAAGGAATTAAACATGGTAAGCTTGGATTAAAAGTTGAGGCTCCTTTTATTATGAAAAAAGATGATGGTAGTTATTCTTTAGAGTATGAGCAATTTTTAGTAGAGGTGAAGTCTAGTGAGACAGAGTAGTTATGATGGTAGTGCTAGTTTATATTTAATTCCTACTCCTATTGGAAATTTGGACGATATTACAGTAAGGGCATTAAAAACATTAGAAATGGTTGATTTAATTTTATGTGAAGATACGAGAGAAAGTAGTAAGCTACTTAACCATTTTCATATTAAGAAAAAACTTGTTAGTTGTCATGAATATAATGAAAATAAGATAAAGGAATATGTTATTTCCGAATTAGCTAGTGGAAAAAATATAGGTCTAATTACCGATCAGGGTTCTCCTATTGTGAGTGATCCTGGATATGTTGTTTCTAAGGCAGTTATTGAACATCATTTTAATGTTATTGCTCTTCCAGGCGCTACAGCATTCGTTCCAGCTTTAACTTCTTCTGGAATTTCTCCATCACCATTCTTATTTTATGGTTTTTTACAAACAAAAGAATCTAAGATTAAAGAAGAACTCACGAGCTTAAGTAAGTTACCTTATACATTAATTTTTTATGAAGCACCACATCGTATTGAAAAAACTTTAGAGTATATGTTAGAAATTTTTGGTAACCGTAATATTAGTATTCATAGGGAAATTTCAAAGTTGCATGAAGAGATTTGTCGTGGTACAATACAGGAATTGATTCCAGTTGTTTCTGAATTAAGAGGTGAATTTGTTTTAATTGTGGATGGTAATCATGAGAAAATAGATTATTCTAGTATGCCAGTTTTGGAACATGTACAACTTTATTTAGATGATGGAATGTCTGAAAAAGATGCAATTAAGATGGTTGCTAGGGAAAGAGAAGTTGCTAAATCTATCATTTATAAAGAATATCATGAAAATAAGAAATAAATATTTCCCGGGAAATATTTAGACTTCAAGCGGTTTATTTAGAAAAAATGGAGTCATTTTTCATTAAAATGATATTAAGAGGTGATTGTGTGAAATTAATCGTTGGTCTTGGTAATCCTGGTAAAGAATACTCAGGTACGAGACATAATATTGGTTTTTCGTTTATTGATTTTTATTTATCTAAAAAGAATATTATTCCAAGTTGGAAAAGTAAGTTTCAAGGACTTTATTTTGAGATTAATATCCAAGGTGAGAAAGTTTTGTTTTTAAAGCCACAATCGTATATGAATTTATCAGGAACGGTTGTTAGTCAGTTTGTTCAATTTTTTAAGTTAGATACGTCAGATATATTGGTTATTTCTGATGATTTAGATTTGAATGTTGGTAATTTTAAATTAAAAGATAAAGGTTCTTGTGGAGGGCATAATGGTCTTAGAAATATTGAAGCTTGTATTCATACTCAAGAATATAAGAGGTTAAAGATAGGCATCTCTAATGATAAAAATCGGGAAACTAAAGATTATGTATTAGGAAGATTTTCTAAAGAAGAAAATGTTATTTTAAAAGAATTATTTTCGGACTTAGTAAATGTTATAGATGATTATTTTTCTATGGACTTTTTGTCTTTAATGAATCGCTATAATCGTAAGAATAGGTGATCTTATGAATATTTTTCAGAAAATAGGAAATATTGAATTAAAAAAAGACTCAGGTATTACAGGTCTTACCGATGAGTTTTTTTGCGTTTTATTATATTCTACTTTTATAAATCAAAATAAAAATATATTGGTTGTTGTAAATTCTTTATATGAAGCAAATCAATTATATTCATCTTTATCTAATTATACAGATGATGTTTATTTGTTTCCTATGGATGATTTTTTAACTAGTGAGGCTTTGGCTGTTAGTCCTGAACTTCAATATAATCGTTTAGAAACAATGCATACTATATTAGAAAAAAAGGGTATTGTTATTACTAATTTAATGGGATATTTAAGATTTTTGCCTTCTAAGGACAAATATACACAGTTTTTTGTGGAACTTACTGTAGGAAATCAATTTAATCCACAGAATTTGGTGGAAAAACTAGTACAGTCAGGATATATTCGAGATACTATTGTTAATAAAACAGGTGAGTTTGCTGTTCGAGGTTTTATTATTGATGTTTTTCCTGTGGAAAGTGATAATCCAGTTCGTATAGAGTTTTTTGATGATGAGATTGAGTCTATTCGTTACTTTGATCCTGATACTCAAAAGTCATTATCTAATATTTCTTCTGTATTAATTTTACCCTGTACAGAGTTTTTAACTGATAAGATGGTTTTAGAGGAAGAAGTATTTAAACAAAAATATTTACCGAAGTATGAAGAGATATCTTCTATTTCGGATTATTTAAAACCAGCTATTACTTTTTTTAAAGATTATGATCAGTTGAAGGTAAGTTTTCAGCAAATTATGGAAGAAGTATTTACTTATCAAAGTACTAAAGATATATCTTTTCAGGGAAATTATATGTTTGATTTTTTACAAATTGCAGTGGATTACCCTGTTTATTATATGAATATTGATCATTTTCTTTCTGACAAGATTATAGATTTTAATGTTCATACGATTAATAATTTTAATGAGAATGCTGATAGTATTAATCAATTTATTCGTAAGGCTATTGATGATGGTAAGACTGTTGTTTTATGTTTACAGAAATATCAAGTATTTAGTGCTATGAAATTTCTTAATATGAGAGTAGTTGAAACTGATTTTGATCATATAGAAAGTAATCAAGTAAATTTAGTTTCAAAACCTATACGTTCTGGTTTTATTTATCAAGATTATGTTTTTTTAACTGCTAATGAATTATTTATCATTAAAGAAAAACAGAAAAAGTATCGTACAAAGTTTAAATATTCTTCTACTATTTCTGATATTAACAAATTGGAAGTAGGGGATTATGTTGTTCATAATGTTCATGGTATTGGTGTTTATAACGGAATAAAGACTCTTTCTTCTTCTGGCGTAGTTAAAGATTATATAGAAGTTTTATATCAGGGAGAGGATAAGTTATATATACCTGTTGAAAAAATTGATTTACTTAGTAAATATACAGGTAAAGAAGGATATGCTCCTAAAATTAATAAACTTGGTGGTACAGAATGGCAAAAAACTAAGAATCGTGTTAAGAAAAAAGTTCAAGATATGGCTGATGATTTATTGCAGTTATATGCAGAACGAGAAGCTAGACGTGGTTTTGCTTTTTCTCCGGACAATGATTTAATGATTGATTTTGAATCAAGGTTTCCTTATGAATTAACTTCTGATCAAAAACGGGCTATTGTACAAATTAAGGAAGATATGGAAAAACCAGTTCCTATGGATCGTTTATTATGTGGGGATGTTGGATTTGGAAAGACGGAAGTCGCTTTTGTTGCCGCTTTTAAAGCTATTTTAGATTCTAAACAAGTACTTTTCTTATGTCCTACTACTATTTTATCTAATCAGCATTATGAGAATGCTATAGCTAGATTTAAAGACTTTCCTGTTTCTATTGGTCTTTTAAATAGATTTACTTCTCCTAAAGAAACAAAGCGAATTATCGAAGGACTTTCTAATGGTACGATTGATTTGGTTTTTGGTACGCATCGTTTATTAAGTGATGATATTAAACCTAAGAATCTTGGCCTTTTGGTTATTGATGAAGAGCAAAGATTTGGTGTTACTCATAAAGAAAAAATAAAAAAGTATAAAACAAATGTGGATGTTTTGACATTAACTGCTACACCTATTCCTAGAACATTACAAATGTCTTTAGTAGGTATTCGAAGTTTATCATTAATTGAGACTCCTCCTATTAACCGGTATCCTGTACAAACTTATGTTATTGAAGAGAATAAGCAGATTTTAAAAGATGCAATTTATAAAGAGTTATCTCGTGAAGGACAAGTGTTTATTCTTTATAATAAAGTAGAGTCTATCGAGGAAGAAAAATATCGTGTTCAAAGTCTAGTTCCTGATGCTAGAATTATTACTGCTCATGGACAGATGAATAAAAATGACTTGGAAAATAGAATTTTAGATTTTGTTAATCATGAATATGATATTTTAATATGTACTACTATTATTGAAACTGGTATTGATATACCAAATGTTAATACCTTAATTATTATGGATGCTGATCGATTTGGTCTTAGTCAGTTATATCAAATTCGTGGTAGGGTTGGCCGTAGCGATAAATTTGCTTATGCTTATTTGATGTATCATCCAGCTAAGGTTTTGACAGAGTCAGCTATTAAGCGACTTAATGTTATTAAAGAATTTACAGCACTTGGTAGTGGTTTTAGTATCGCAACACGAGATTTATCTATTCGTGGTGCTGGTGATATTTTAGGTAGTGAGCAAGCGGGATTTATTGATTCTGTTGGAATTGATTTGTATTTGCGATTGTTAAATGAAGAAGTTTTACGTAAGAAGAATCTAACTTTACCAGAGGAAGAAGAAGTAGAAGACACTAAGCCGTTATTAAGTGTTAGTACACATATTGCGGATAATTATGTTCACGAAGATGATTTAAAGATTGAAATTCATCGTAAGATTAATGAAATAGATTCTAAAGAAAAATTGGAAGAGGTAAAACAAGAATTAGAAGACCGTTTTGGACGTATTAATGAAGATATGCTTGTTTATATGTATGAGGAATGGTTTGAAAAGCTTGCTAATTATGTTCACGTTAAACGAGTTACACAAACGAAAAACTCTATTGAATTAGTATTTCCTGCAGAGGTTGTTTCTAATATTAAAGTGGATGAATTATTTATGGATTCTTATGATATTAGTCCATCTTTTAGATTCTTGAGTAGAGGATCTAATTTAGTTATTATTTTAGATATTATAAAATTAGAGAAACATCCTATCTATTATTTAACGTCATTATTAGATTTAATCTATCGTAAATTTTTGTCTTAACCTTGACTAATGGAAGAATGTTTTGTTACACTTACAATGCTAGGATGTGGTAGTATGAATGAAGAAACAGTAGAAGAATTTAGGAAAAAACATTTTGAAAATTATCAAAATGCTGTAATGGAGACTTTGAAAAATAATACTACTGTGTTATTTGAAGATGATATTTATTCTTTGCTACAAAAACCTCCTCTTGATTCTATGGATATTATTAAATGTAAATTTTTAGATTTAGCAAAACGTCATAAAATTATTATACAATCTGATATTTTAGATAAAGTTTTAGAAGATTATCGTTCTAGTATTATTTCTTTTATTCCTTCTTGGAAAAAAATTAGAATTGATGAATTAAGTAAAATTATTACTTCGTTTTCCCCTAAAAAAGAGTCAGATGTTATAAAGTTTAATAAGAAAGATTTTACTCCTTTAAATCGTAAGTTAAAAAAGAAGATGAAAGAAGATATTACAAAATCAGTTGATAAAAAAATTGTAAATTATGTAAATCGATTGTTTACTTCTGATGTGGATGAAAATATTAAAAATGATATTGTTTCCGAAATGGTTAAATTTGTTCAAACTAAGTATATTAAACAGCTTTTAGAAAGTATAGATTTTAAAATAATTGTGAAAGATACTACATTAATTAACGGTGTGAGGGAACATGGAGAACGTTTTTTGTTTACAAAAATGAATTCTTATTTGCTAAATGAAGATAAAATTTCAGAATAAAGTGAGACAATATAGGTCTCTTTTTTTTTGTAAAAAATTATATGGAAATATTTTCCAAGGTAAATCTTGGGAATATTTATTATAATAAAGTATGAAAAGTGGTATAAATTGAAAAAATTTAGAAACAATAGTAGTATGGGAAAGTGAGGAATAATTATATGAAATCAACAGGTGTAGTAAGAAGAGTAGATGACTTAGGAAGAATCGTTATTCCGAAAGAAATTCGCCGTACTCTTAGGATTAGAGATGGAGAGTCATTAGAAATTTTTGTTGATAGGGAAATGATAGCTTTAAAGAAGTTTTCTAAAATGACAGATATGGATGAAATTTCGAAACAGCTAGTAGATATTGTTAATACAGTTATACATCAAAATGTTTTTATTACGGATCGAGACAATTTTATTGCTGGAAGTGGTGATTTAAGAAAAAAATATTTAGGTAAACCTATTTCAAAATCATTAGAACTTATTATGAAGGAGAGAAAAACTATTGTTGAACATAGTTCACATTCTATTGAATTATGTGATTCTGTAGTTGAAAATTGTGCTTATGTTATTAGTCCGGTTATTATGAATGGGGATGCCATAGGATTAGTATTGATAGTTTCTGATGGTTCTGATATTGGACAGGTAGAAGAAAAAATGGCTGATGTTGTATCTAAATTTTTAGGTAAACATATTGAAGAATAGTTTTTTTTATGTTATACTTTATCCTGTTGAATGTGATGAGGAAGAGTCTTATAAAAAATAGTTTAGTTTAGAGATTCCGGCTGGTGAAAAAGGAAATAGACTTTTTATGAGATATGGCTTCTGAACTATTACATCGATATGTAGGTGTAATCGTAGATAGGCGTTAACTATTTGAGTGTATAATATTTACTATTATAAAATAAGGTGGTACCGCGAGATTTCGTCCTTATATTTATAATAGTTTTTTTATTAGGAGGGATAATATGAAAGAAAAATTTTATGTTACAACAGCTATTGCATATACTTCTGGGAAACCACATATAGGTAATACTTATGAGGTTGTCTTAGCTGATGCGATTGCTAGATATAAAAGATTTAAGGGATATGATGTGTATTTTCAGACTGGTACAGATGAGCATGGTCAAAAAATAGAGGATAAAGCTATTGCTGCAGGAGTTAATCCACAGGATTTTGTGGATAAGCAAGCTAGTGAAGTTAAGCATATTTGGGATTTGATGGATACTAGTTATGATAAGTTTGTCAGAACAACCGATCCTCATCATAAGAAAATAGTTCAACATATTTTTAAGAAGATGTATGACCAGGGCGATATTTATAAAGGTGAATATACAGGACTTTATTGTACTCCTTGTGAATCTTTTTGGACGGAGTCTCAGCTTGTTGATGGTAAGTGTCCTGATTGCGGGCGCGAAGTAAAAGAAGCAAAAGAGGAAGCTTATTTCTTTAAATTAAGTAAATATCAAAAGAAATTAGAGAATTTTATTGAATCTAATCCTGATTTTATACAACCAGCGGCAAGACGTAATGAAATGTTAAATAATTTTATTAAACCTGGTCTTCAAGATTTATGTGTTTCTCGTACTTCATTTAAATGGGGAATTCCTGTAGATTTTGATTCTGATCATGTCGTTTATGTATGGCTTGATGCTTTGACTAATTATATTACAAATATTGGATATGATGTGGATGAAGTAACAGAAGAGTTTAAAAAATTATGGCCTGCAGATTTACAAGTAATTGGTAAAGATATTGTTCGTTTCCATTCTATTTATTGGCCTTGCTTTTTATGGTCTTTAGGTCTTCCACTTCCTAAGAAGATATTTGGTCATCCTTGGTTGCTTATGAATAATGATAAGATGAGTAAATCTAAAGGTAATGTTATTTACGCAGATGAATTAGTAGACTCTTTTGGAGTGGATGCAGTTCGTTATTATTTACTTCATGAAATTCCATTTGCCAGTGATGGAAATATTACTTATGATTTATTAATTGATCATATTAATGGTGAACTTGCCAATGTTTTAGGAAATTTAGTTCAACGTTCTATTTCTATGGGAAATAAGTATTTTGATGGTGCTGTTACTAGCACAGAAAAGTCTGAAAATATTGATTTAGAATTAGAAAATAAATTAAAAGATTTAGAAAAATTAGTTGATGAAAAGATGAATGCTTTACAGATTAGTGATGCTATTACAGAAATATTTAATGTTTTACGTTTTACTAATAAATATATCGATGAGACTACTCCTTGGATTTTAGCAAAAGACGAATCTCAACGAGAGCGTTTGCAGAGTGTTATTTATCATCTATTAGAGTCTATTCGTGTATGTGGCCTTTATTTGGAACCATTTATGCCTACTACTAGTAAAGAAATTATGAGACAACTCAATATTCAAGATAATAGTATTTGTTATAATTCTGCTAATCAATATCAATTACTTTCTCCAACGCCTATATTTCAAAGGATTAATCGAGAAGAGTTTTTTAAAAAAATGTAAAGTTTAATGTAAATATAAAAAAGAAAGATGTAAAGTATATCTTTCTTTTTTTAGTTATGTTATAGTGAAAGAGTAGTGGCTGTATGAAAGGAAAAAATTATGGCAAGAAATATGGCGCAGTCTTTTTATCTAGATGTTTTGTATGTATTTGGTAGTCTTTTTATTATTTTATATTTGGGTGTGACTCAAAATTTAATGGATGCTATTTATTTAGTCGTTATTACGTTTATTTATTTTAGAATGAAGTTTTGTCAGTGGAAAAAATATCATTAATATGGTATTTTTATTTTGGAGGTATTGTTATGTTTATTGATACGCATTGTCATTTATCAGTCGATGATTATGAAAATATAGATCAAGTGCTTGTTGAAAATAGAGCGGCTGGTGTTAGTCCTATTATTATTTCGGGATGTACGAAGAAGGATATTTTAGAGTCTTTGGAATATGCAAAACGCTATTCTGACGTTTTTTTAACGATTGGTTATCATCCATCAGAAGCTAATAGTATTACAGATGAGGATTTATTTTTGTTAGAGCAACAGCTTGCTTCTACTTCTAAAATTGTCGGTCTTGGAGAAATAGGTCTTGATTATTATTATGGAAAAGATAATAGAGATTTGCAAATTCAATTATTTGAAAAACAATTACAGTTAGCAGAAAGGTTAGCTCTTCCTGTTGTTATACATAGCAGAGACGCTACTTTTGATACAATTCAGTTGCTTAAAAAGCATTCTGTTTTTGG
Source organism: uncultured Bacilli bacterium (assembly GCA_944364005.1). The sequence goes on from CALVVW010000030.1 coordinate 14,747, forward strand.
AGTTATTCATTGTTTTAGTGGAAGCTTAGAAACTGCTAAAGAATATATTCAGCTGGGATTTAATTTGGGAATTGGGGGAGTTATTACCTTTAAAAATAGTAAGTTAAAAGAAGTAGTTGAACAAATTCCATTAAGTAATATTGTGTTAGAGACGGATAGTCCTTATTTAACACCTGAACCTTTTCGTGGTAAGAAAAATAGTTCTAAATTTATTCCTTATATTGCAACAGCTATTGCTGATTGTAAAAATATTAGTTTAGATGAAGTATCTTCTGTTACAACTTGTAATGCTAAAAAAATATTTCATTTAGATTCGTTTGCAAAATAGAGTAAAATAGTGTATTCTTATATATAAGATAGGGGTTGTATTTCATGATAAAAAAACATATTAGTTCAACACTTTTTATTTCTATATCTTTAATATTATTATCTATTTGTATTTTTATAGGGTGCTTATTTTTATATTTTCACAGTAATGATTCTGCATCTAAAAATGCTACTATTATTTTTTCTAGTTCTGATGATTCTTCTTTATTGATGATGGATAGCTCTATGCCCGTTACTGATGCGATTGGAAAACAATTATCATTTACACCTAATCAAACAAAACATGGATATAGTGAGTTTAGTATTTCTTCTAATATGGAAGGTATGGATGAGGTACGTTATGAAATTTATGCTAAGAGTGTAGGGGTTTCTACAGAAATTGCTACTAATTATGTAAAATTATATTTGACAGATGCTGATACTGATAAACCAGTCGAAGGTTATAACCAAGTAGTTCCTACTTATCGTGATTTAAAAGTTGCTGCAAGTAATCCTGCAGGTAAAAAGATTTATTCAGGTGTATTAAAAAAGGGAGAAAGTAAAAATTTTAGATTACGTATGTGGCTTGCAGATACTTATCCTATTACTGAAGAAGTACGTAGTTTTGGAATTTTACTATATGTTAAAGTAATTGATTAGGAGGATTTATGGAATCAAATAGTAAAACAAAAAATGTTGTTATTTTCTTAGTATTATTAAGCATTATTTTAATTTTAGTTATTGTAATTTCTTTTTCAAGCTTTTTTAAGAAACAAGAAAAAAATGTACGAGAGATTGTTAAAACTGGGACGGTTTCTATGAATTATAAATCAGAAGTAAATGGTTTACAATTAGTTGATTTGACACCTGTTTCTGATTCTGTTGCTAAAGAAAATAGAGTAGATGGTAGTTATTTTGATTTTTCTGTTTCTTCTGAATTTGATAATGATTCAATAGTAGATTATGAAATTACATTGATAAAGGATCAATCCTCTACCATTCCAGATGAAGATGTAATGGTATATTTGGAAAAGCAAAGTAGTGGAACTTATGCTAAGGTTAAGGATCCTCAACCTTTTACTGCTATTAAGAAAAAAACGAAGCTTGGTAGTCCTGCTAAATCGATGGTTCTTGATAAAGTTTCTTTATCTTCTGATAAAGTTGATAATTATCGTTTGAGAATCTGGGTTAAGGAAGGTGCAGTTATTACGGATCCTAGTGCTACTTATAAGGTTAGGGTTAACGTATATGGTAAAGCTAAGTAAAAGACTTTTTAAGTCTTTTTTGTTTTGAAAAAAAAGTTTTCTGTGGTATGATAATATTAAAATAGATGGAGGAGTTTTCTATGTTGAAGTCAGAATCAAAACAAATTATTTTATCTATACTAGGAATTTCCATATTAATTATTGCTTTTGTTGGAATATCTTATGCTGCTTTTCATACTGTATTGAGCAGTGAAGAAAATTCCATTTCTACGGGTACGATTTCTTTACAACTTTCTGATAATTCTGATTTTATTTCTATTGCTAATGCTATGCCAATGTCTGATGAAGATGGTAAAAATCTAACTGGAAATGGAAATGTTTATGATTTTTCGGTTGATACAGTTTTGTCAAAGAATACTACTATTAATTATGAGATTTCATTAGAAAGAGTACAGACGAATACTCCTGTTTTAAATAATGAAAATGTGAGAATTTATTTACAAAAACAAGAAAATGATACTTTTATAGATACACCTATTACTGTTATTCCACAGGCTTTTACACCTTTAATAGAAGATAGTTTTCTTGGAACAAAAAAAGGTGATATGGTAATTTATTCTGGAACATTTTCTAATACTACAAGTTCTGATAGGGAATTAAATGAAAAATTTAGGTTACGTATCTGGATAGCTAACAATACTATTATTGATTCTGTTAGTAGAGACTTCCAAGTGAAATTAAATGTTACAGCTAAAGCAATTTAGAGATGTCAATTTCTCTTTTTTTATTGCAAAATATAGTTTTTTTTTGTTATGCATGTTATTATGATAATAAGGATAGGGAGGCTTTAGTATGAAAGAGTATTTTGATACAAATCATGATGATGTTGTCTCTTTTATAGAAGTTGTACAATTCTTTTTTCATTTCATTACTAAAGTAGTCTTATATGTTATATTAATTTTATTTGTTTTAATTTTCTTTTTATTCTTTTTTTATTTTGTAGATTTGTTGTATAATATTTCTTCTGGTGAAGATAAACCACCTTTATTTGATACTTATGTTATTGTTAGTCCTAGTATGGTTCCTACGATTAACGTGGAAGATGCTATTATTATTCAAAGAATTGATCCTGCACATATAAAACAGGGAGATATTATTAGTTTTCTTGCTACTGATTCTTATTATAGTGGAAAAGTTATTACTCATCGTGTTATTGGTATTGAAAAGTCCTCTGAAGGGAAGTTGTTGTTTCGTACCAAAGGTGATCATAATAATGTTGCAGATTCTTTTTTAGTTAATGAAGGAGATATTTATGGAAAAGTTATTTTTCGTATTCCTATGTTAGGCTATATAAGACAGTTTTTATCTACATATTTTGGGTGGATTTTATGTATTGTTATACCATTTTTATATTTGATATTGTCAGAAGTAGTACGTGTTCGTAAGATGGTTTCTAGTAATAAGAAACGAAAAATTTGAGTCGTTTCTTTTTTGTTCTTTTGTAAGAATGTTCTTTTTATTATTTAGGATAAGATATAAAAATAAATGTGAAAAAAGTATTTAGTGTAATTCATTTTCGGTGTTATATTTTAAGTAATAACTGGTGAAGTATTTTTTTTAAAATTTGGAAAAGTAAATTTAGTTTACTTAATTTTGTTGTTTTGATATAATTTTTTTGGTGAAGTCTGTGGAAAAATATAATGTAAATTTTAAAAAGAAATTTGGTCAAAATTTTTTAAAACGGCATGAGGTTGTTGAACGAATTGCTAATGTATGTGATTTGACTAAAGATGATTTGGTTATTGAAGTTGGTCCAGGAGGAGCTATTTTGACTAAGGAATTAGCCTTGAAAGCAAAACAGGTATTAGCTTATGAAATTGATGAAGATTTGCGTGATGAATTATCACAAAAATTAAGTGAATTTACTAATGTAGAAGTATTGTTTCAAGATTTTTTAAATAGTGATATTTGTCAGGATATTTCTTCTTTTTCATATCAGAATCTTTATTTTATTAGTAATGTTCCATATTATATTACTACTCCTATTGTGATGAAGATTATAGAAAGTAAATTAGATTTTAAAAAAATTTGTATGATGGTTCAAAAAGAAGTCGGAAATCGATTTTCTGCTTCTCCAGGTAGTAGAGAATATGGTTCTATTAGTGTTTTTTTGTCTTATTTTTATCAAATAAAAAAAGAATTTTTTGTATCTAGAAAAGAGTTTGTACCTGAGCCTAATGTTGATAGTGTCGTTATTTCTTTTACTAAAAAAGATGAGTTATTGCCACTAAAGAGTGAAAAAACGTTTTTTCAACTTGTGCGAGATAGTTTTCAATTTAAAAGAAAAAATATTCATAATAATTTAAAAAAATATGATTTATCTATCGTTTGTTCTGTATTAAATCAATATGGTTACGATTTAAATGTTAGAGCGGAACAACTTTCTGTTGAAATATTTGTGGAACTTGCTAATGCATTGGTTCTATGAATATTTCTTTTTTTTTTGCATAGATTTTATTGGAGATGATATTTTGAAATTTAGAGAAGGTGATTACGTAACTAGAATTTCTCATAATCATGATATCGTATTCAAAATAATTTCGATCGACGGTAATATAGCAATGCTAAAGGGAGTGGATTTAAGACTTTATGCGGATAGTTTACTTTCTGATTTAGTTCAAGCTAGTGTTACTTCTGATTCTGATCAGCAAAT
>CALVVW010000031.1 GCA_944364005.1 uncultured Bacilli bacterium
CAAATTAAGAAAAAACTGATAAATAGAATTATTTTCTACATATCAGTTTTATTTTTGACTACTTTTTCAGCAGTCTCTCAAATTATCTTATATTTCGAATTTATAAAATAACTTCATTATCATTTATTGACTATTTTTATTTTCTGCTTTTGATTTTTTTATTTCATTATAAACTTTATTATACTTTTCAATATTTTCTTTATTGAACATTATAGCCTTTTTTCGTACCATTCCTATCAGTTCACTTAGTTCTGACTTTAAAATCATATCTAAGTCTTCTGAATAATGCATAGTTGATTTATGATATTTATATTCACCTCTATCCAACACTTTAAAACTGCCATCTGGAAAAACTCTTAAGTCTAAATCATAATCAATATATTTTATTGTTCCCTCCTCAATTATATAAGGAGATGCAATATTGCAATAATAATAGATACCATTTTTTTTGCATTGTCCAATGACATTGAACCATTGATTTTTAAAAAAGTATAAAACCGCCGGCTCTTTCGTATGCCATGTTCTACCATCTGATTCTGTTACCTTTGTTTTTTCGTTTCCAAAAACTAGATAATCATCTTTGATATCCAATAGTACAGCTTCATCCCAAGCTCGGTGAATTTTACTATCATGCTTATAACTATGAATCTGGTACTTCTTTCCTATTTCTAGTTTTTCTTCCTCCATTTTTTACCTCGCTTCTTTTGTATTATACCCTTTTTTTATGCTTTTTTCAACATAATAAAAGAATGTATACGTTTCCGTTTACATTCTATTTTTTAGAAAAATAGGATATTCCCCAGCAACCAAACGCGAACAATACAATTAGTGCTAATGCTCCAAACCATGGACTATCTAGGTTTTCTGCTGCAAAGGAATTTAATTTGTCATTCCAATCTTCAATAAATTTCGTCAATCCCGATGCTATTAATATTAGTTTATACATTATATTACCTTCTTTTCATTATTTCATTTTTTCTTTCTTTTTGGCTTTTTTTCTGTCGTATCATTTTCACTCACCACTTCTGCATCTGTTATTGTTTCTTCTACTGCCTTATGAATTCTAACTACACTACTTTTTATTGCAATTGTAGAGATTAAATCTAGTATTGCATAAATAATAATAAATATTCCTATAATTTTCATAATTCCTAATGCTGCTTTAAACGGATTAAATAACAGAATTATACCACAGATAGTACTTATAATAGATATTACCATTGTGGTTTTCCACAATTCATTTTGGTTTGCTTTTAACTGAAAGGCATAATTTAGTTTTCCTGCGCTGCTTATAATAATTCCTATACCAATTACGATTGGAATAATACTTGCTACCGCTTGATAGCTTTTTATGACGATAATTCCAAAAATAATGGTTACTATTCCATATATAATGTCTAATTCATTTCGAAATTCAGGTCCTTGAGCATTTCTTACATATCGAATTAACGCCAATGCCCCTACTGCTACTAAAATTCCTCCTATTATATAGGAAATAGTCATTACTGTTGTCTCTGATTGAAAGACTAACAAAATTCCTAATATCACTAATATCGTTGATGTTATGATTGATGATTTTACAAATTGCTTCATAAGTTTTTCCATATAATATCTCCCTTATTCTGTTCTAAGTGCTTCTACAGGGTCTTTCTTTGATGCAATACTAGCTGGTATTAAGCCACCGATTACTGTTAAAGTTACACTTACTATTACTAGTATTATAGCATGAATCGGATTTAATTGTGCAACATTTGGTAATTCTGATAAATTTTCTATAATTTGGTTCGTTGGAAATGTCAATATTTCAGCAATTATAATTCCTAATAATCCAGAAAACATTCCTACTAAAAATGTTTCTGCGTTAAACACTCGCTTTATATCTTTTTTTCTGGCACCTAGAGCGCGTAATATACCAATTTCTTTTGTTCTTTCTAATACGGATATGTAAGTAATAATGGCAATCATGATACATGAGACTACTAAGGAAATTGATGAAAAAGCAATTAATACATAAGTTACCGCATCCATAATACTTCCTGATAAGGAACTAATCATAGCAGCATAATCAGTATATAAGACTTGATCTTGATCTTCTTTTCCATCATTATACTCATCTAAATAGTCGGTGATATAGTCTTTGGTATCAAAATCTTTTGGATATAAATAAATGATAGATGGTGTGACTTCTGCTCCTAGCACTCCTAAAATATTGTCTTTTGTTACTGTTGATGTTGTTTCATCAAATGGTTGTCCTGTTAGGACGTTATATTCTACTTCTTGTTGTCTTTTTACAATATCGCTGTTTTTATTTTTTTCAATTATTTGGTTTACTAAGGCTGAATTATAGTAAATTCCCGATTGAGTTAATTCATTTTTATCCTCTTTTCCTCGAATAATTGCTTGTACTTTAATTATAATTGCATCATCACTATTATACATCTCTTCATAATCTTGACTTGGTACAAAGTAATTATTTACTTTCTCATAGTAGCTATTATTCGGTATTACTTTAAACTCTTTATTTAACACTTCATCAAATGATAGTTTTTGGTCAACATCAAAACCTAGTTGTTCTAACGTTGCTGAATCCAGTTCATTTCTAGAGTTTACTGCTAAGATGATTCCAGGATTCTCATCATCTATATTTCCAGCTAATACATCATAATCTTTTTCCAACATACTCTTTCCACTAATACTTTCCGGATACAGTGTCCATCCCATTACACCAGTCATTGATGTGGTGGACATTGAATAGTTGGTTGCTGTTGGTACCATCGCATAGGTTCCATCTGCTTTCTTTGTGACTACATTTAATGTTGTTCCATACTCATAACCAATGGCATTTAATTTATCTTTGTCCATGTTTTCAATATAATCAATATAATCCTCATCTATTTTATTAATATGTAACATTGTTTCTAAACTATTTTCTTTTGGATATATCACTTTTTTATTTGTATATTGTTTATGTTTTTGTTGATTTTTTATAATTTCTTGCATGGTATCTTCATTCATACTCATTGCCTGCGTACTGATAGTAATCGGCATTTGTGATAATGTATCGGCTTCATACTCGTCAATTTTTGTTTGAAATCCATTAGATAGCGATAATATTAAAGCAATTCCTATAATTCCGATGGAAGAAGCAAAAGCTGTTAAGGCTGTTCTACCTTTTTTTGTTTTTATATTATTAAAGGATAATTTTAACGCTGTCCAGAAACTCATTGCTGTTTTTTTGATAATTAATGGTTTGGTTTCTTTTTCTTCTCTTTCCACAGGATTAGAATCTTTTTTTAGTTTTCCATCCTTTAGTTCCACAATTCTTGTGGAATATTTTTCTGCTAATTCCCGATTATGGGTGACCATAATTACAAGTTTATCTTTTGATATCTCTTTAATTAACTCCATAATCTGTTCACTTGTTTTTGTGTCTAGCGCTCCTGTTGGTTCATCTGCTAGAATAATATCTGGATTATTGGCTAGTGCTCTGGCAATTGCGACACGTTGCATTTGACCTCCAGATAACTGATTCGGTTTTTTATGGGCATGCTCTAATAGGCCTACTTTTTCTAGAGCTTCTTGTGCTCTTTTTTTCTTTTCCTTCGTTCCAACACCACTTAAAGTCATTCCCATTTCTACATTTTCAAGAATGGAGATATGTCCAATCAGGTTATAATTTTGGAAAATAAAACCAATACAATTATTGCGATAAGCATTCCAATCATTTTCCTTATAATTTTTGGTAGACTTGTTGTTGATAATTAAATCACCCGAATCGTAATGATCTAGTCCTCCTATAATATTTAGTAATGTTGTTTTTCCACTACCACTTGGTCCTAAAATGCTTACAAATTCATTTTTTCTAAATTGTAAGCTAACTTCATCTAAGGCTTGTTGAACAAAATTGCCAGTTTTGTAACTTTTACTTATCTTTTTTATTTCTAACATCTTCATCCTCCTTTTTATTTTCTTTAACATTACTGTTTTTTTGATTTATCTCTAGTTCATTATCACTTTTTATTTCATAATCAATTGTTGAGATGTTTTCTGTACCAGTTATTTTTTCATATAAAAATCTTTTGTCTTTGGTTACTAAGCTTTTTATTATCCATATAATATTTAACCAAAAATATATTTTTAATATCAAAATACTGCTATTTTTTATTATAGATGTGAAGTCATTATCCACAGAAATATTTCTTATCCACTCTATTATTATAAATTGATAGAAAAACAATACATAACTTAGTAGATACCTTAATGTTACTTTTACCTTATTTTTTATATTACTTGTTTCATTTTTTGATGTTACTTGTAGTTTTAATATCATTTTTCCAAATGTTTTTCCATTAGTAAATAGTGGTATTCCTATATAATATAGAATAATACTTAATAGCATACTATATTTTGATACTTCTGTATTATATGATAGGATGCTTACTACCATTACCATTATAACAAGAAAAAAGAAATCAATACAGTAGGAAAGTGCTCTTCTAAAAAATGTTACTTTTTTTCCACGTCTAAAACTATGTTCATCTAATTCTTTTCTAGATGGTAGTATTTTAGATATTAATGGTGTTAATAAACATCCTATTAAGGCTCCTGTTGTATTTAATATTAAATCATCTACATCAAATAGTCTATAAGGCCTAGGATATATTCCATATAAACCTGTTAATTGAGTGAGTTCAAAGAAGAGACTTAATAAAAATCCATATAATATTATTTTGTACCATTTACATTCAAAATAATAACGTAAATATACTCCGAAGGGAAGTGTTAATAAAATATTGAATGCTGCAATATAGAAAGCTGGACTTTTGATGACAGTTAAATATGATGAGAGTTCATTCCATTGGAAAGAGTTTGTATTAGATAATTGTCTTATAAAATCAAAAGGAACTAACTGTGTTGTTTCGGTTGTTAAGTTTTTAACTTCATCTATCGTTGGTAAAGGAAGTATTACTAAAAAGTAAGCACATAATAAATATAGTATGAAACTATAAAAAATAACACTTCTTAAAAATGGAATAGAGCCATATTTTCTATACTGATAAATTAAAAATGGTAGCGTAAAAACAAATGCTATGATTGGAAAGAAAATAAAAGCAGTTGCAATAGGTAATTTATAAGCAGACATATTTTCCCTCCTTAATCTTATTCATTATATCATGACTTTTGAATTTAAAAACAGGATTTCTCCCTGTTTTGATGATTATATAAAATTAATATTTTTGACATATTCGATAGCAATTTTTATTCTTTTTCCACAAGAAATGTTAATAACGTTTCCGGGTTCTTTCCTTCTACTGCTATATCATATATTAAATCAATTATTGGAATTGATACTTTTTTATCTTTTAATAATTTATAAATAGACTCTAGTGTGTAAAAACCTTCGACTGTAGTGTTTGCTAAAAACTCTTTTATTTCTTCTTTTGAGCGCTTTTCACCTAGTAATTTACCAAATCTGAAATTTCTACTTTTTACAGAGGTACATGTTAATAATAAATCTCCAAACCCTGCAAATGATAAGACTGTTTTTTTATCTCCGTGAAATGCATCTATAATTTCTCTCATATCATGAATTGCTTCTGTTAATAGCATTGCTTTTGTAGAGTCATTTGCTCCAAGACCTTCTAGCATTCCGGCTGATAAGGCGATTACATTTTTTATTGATCCACAAATTTCTGTTCCTATGATGTCTTTTGTCGCTCTTAGTTTGATATAACTATTAGCAAGTGCTTGTTTTACAAGCTTTTCTGTTTTTTCGTTTTCTGTTGCTAGTGATAGACCAGCTGGCATTTTTGTTACTAAATCCACTGCAAAAGATGGTCCGCTGATTACAGCAATATTTCTTGTATCTAAGTATTTCTCTAAAATTTGGTTGATAAATAATCCTGTTTCTTGTTCAATTCCTTTGGTTGCTATTAATATATGGTTATCTTTAATATATGGTTTCATTTCAACTGCTAGTGAATCAATAAAAGCTGCTGGGATAGCTATTACTAATAAGTCTTTATCTTTAATACATTCTTCTACACTTGTTGTTAATTTTATTTTTTCTGAAATTGAAAAATTGGGAATTAACCTTTCATTTTTTCTTGTTCTTTCTAACTCTTGTTTTTCTTGTTCAAATTTTGTCCACATTGTAATATCACAATTGTTTTCAATCATGATGCTACTTAGAGCCATTCCATAAGCTCCACATCCAAATAATCCTACTTTCATGTTTTTTCCTTTCTAATTAATGGTTAGTGAATATGAACTTGGCATGATTTGGATAAATGTATTTCCATCATTTATTTCAACTTCACTTCCATCACTATATGTATATATTGTTTTAGCACTTCTTGTGGATTTTGTCCAGTGTATTGGTAGAGCATATCCATTGGTAATATAGTATCCTTCTCCTGTTCCAACTGTATCTAGATCTTGTCGACCAGCACTATCTAATTGAAAGTTTCTCACTTTTTCAATAATAATATTTTTATAGTGTAATTGCTCTCCTGTTACTTTGTCTATGTGTGGTATGTCATTCATATATCTTAAATAAACTTTTCTTGTGGCATCATAAGTATAACTTCTTGTTTGATAATAGGAGTATGGTATGGAAATCGTATTTGCTACTAGTAATCCATCTTTGGTCACTGGTATTTGCTCCTCCTCTCCTGTTTCTGGATTAATTGTAGTTGTAGTTGATACTGGTTCATTTAAATTTACTTCTTCTGTTGTATAATTTAGTAATTTCCAGTTTTGTGTCGTTGCCTGATATCCTTTTTGTGATGCATACGAATATAGTTTTTCTGTTGTTGTAAATACGTTATGTGGAGCTGATATTGTTCTATCTCTCCAGAAGGGAGCATCATCATATAAGCCATTAATATTATTTACACCTAATGCACTGATATCATTTTGAGCATAAGTACTCCATCCATAATGTGCATAAATTGCATCGCTTTCTAATGCATAGTCTAAAAAATAATGTCTTGAACTTCTTACTGGACCAATGAGTGATACATCTTTATCTTTATACATGGCCATGATTCTAGTTAGTCCACCTTCTACGATGATTTCGTAATTAATATAGGATTCTTGAAGTCCTGCGTGTTTTCCATCTCCAATATTGTTGTCAATCATTACAGCAACTGGCCTTTGATTACTATCTTCATCTACTATTGTCAACTTTTTTTCTGGCTCTTCTATCGTAGGCTTACTTTCTTCTTTTGTTGGTGGTTTTTCAACTGGCTCTTTATCAATTACAAATATCCAGAAGAATATTGCTATTATTAAACCTAGTATTATGATACAAATTGTTATTGCTAGTTCCTTTTTGGATAGTTTTCTCCTTTCTTTTCTCATTCATAAACACTCCTTTATAGCTTTATTTTATCATATTTTTCTTATTATATAGTTTCGATGTATTTTTTTGGCGACAAGTTATGTCAAGCACTTTGACTTTACCTAGTTTATTTATTATAATTTTAATAGAGGTGGTACTATGAGTCAGGTAAACCCTGAAAATTTTCCGAAAGAAGATATAAAACTAAAAAGTAAAATAGGGCGAATTGTTGCTATTGGTGTTCTTGCCGGTGTTATCATTGCTAGCGGGCAAAAGAATGCGGGTGAGACAGATAATGAGTTGGATTCTATGATTTCTGATAATACTTTAGAAGTTTCTATAGACGATATTAATGATAACTTGAGTTTAATTATTAATGATAATGATTGTGGAAATGCTTTTTTTGAAGATTTTTGTCAATCTTTAGAAGAACAAGGAATTGAATTTCGTACCTCTCAATCTAATGATAATCTTGATTATGAGAACTCTACAGTTATTACTTTAGATCAACAAATGGTAGCTGGTGAAGGGATTGCGTTAGTAGGTCCTCAAAAAGATGGTACTGCTAATCATTCTGAAGCATTGCTTATGTCGATGTTAGTTACATTACATAATGATGGTTGGGAAGCTAATGCTATTGCTGGTATTCCACAATATCAATCGTTAGATAATGGTGATGTTATTTATACTACTGTTCCTTCTCCTACTGAGCAAACTGCTACTAAAAGTGATGCGCAAATTACTTTAGCTATTGGAACTATGCCTGCTGATGCTACTATAGATAAGTTGGTCAAAGATGTTACTGTTGCTCTAGGTAGATATTCTAATTATTTAATAAATGATGAAAAGCATGTGGAAATTGTTTCAGAACCTAATAGTGTACATGCGGAATATGACAATTCTTATTATTTTGATAAACAAATTCTTGCTGCTGGTTCTTTTAGTTATAGTAAACATGTGGAAATTACTGATTCAAAGTCGCAACATCATGCTAAATAGTCCTTAGGGACTTTTTTTATTGGCAATTTTATGGTATAATAGCGTCTAGTTTTAGGAGGGATTATGAAAAAAGTTGGATTAGAGTTTTTTACTAGTTTTTTCTATCTATTTATTGGATGCTTATTCGAGATTTTAGTTTTAAAGTGTTTTCCCTGGGATAATTTTTTAGTAGAGGTTCTTTTGATTTCTATGCTATTTGCTTTTTCATTTGCTATTGCGTATATCTTTGGTAACTTGCATGAAAAAATTGAAGTCAATCCTATTTTTACATTTTCCCTATGGTTACGTAATCAAATTCCTGGAAAAATTGCCTTTGTTACTATTTTATCTCAGTGTTTAGGAGCAATATTAGCAGGATTTGTTTTGTCCTTTGCTTTTCATGATGGAATTAGTGATATTGTTGCTGGTTACGGGGAGTTTAGTATGCTTAATGCTTCCCTGGATAATGTTATTTTAATTGAGTTTCTATTTTCATTTATTTTAGTATTTTGTTATCTTACTATGAAAGATAAGAGCTTATCCTCTACATTATCTGGGATTTTATGTAGTTTACTTATTCTTGTTCTTTTATTCTTTTCTATTCCATATACTGGAGGTTGTGTAAATCCTAATCGAAGTCTCGTTAGCAATATTTTTGTCAATACTGATTCTTTACGTCAAATATGGATTTATGTTTTAAGTTCTCTTGCTGGTACTGTGTTTGCTACTATCATTTATCACATTTATTATCAAATTAGTAATAAAGTATCTTTACAACACTTTTCGTAAAATAAAGTGTCTATTTTTGTCATCTTACATTTTGAGATTTGTACTTTTTTGTCTAATTTTTGTTTAAAAATGTAAGTTTATATTGAAAGTTTTTTTTGCATATGATATATTAGTAATGTCTTTAATGACATAGGGGATTAGTTAAATGGTATAATAATGGTCTCCAAAACCACTGTTGGGAGTTCGATTCTCTCATCCCCTGCCATTTAGAATTATAAGCAGCAGTGGTGCTGCTTTTTTTGTTGATATGCAGGTGATGACTTTTAAACTAGACCTATTGTTACCCTGGGTAGTCCTTTCGTCTAGTTTAAAAGATTTTCAATACTCTCTTCTTTCTCAGTTGTTTTGTTATATAAATTACGAAATATTTTAATTATAGGGAGGATTTATATGACTGAACAAACCATCAATGAACTTGCAGATTTTTTTAGAACATTTAAACAAGGAGAAACAAAACAACCACCGCAAAGTAATCTCACTTATGATGATGCTGTGACCTACTTTTTTAGGAATATGGAAGTGCGAGGATTGGCAAGTGAGACTAAACATTTTTATAAGGACAAACTTAATGCATTTCGAAAGTTCTTAGTGCAAATTAAGAAAGTTCAAGCTTTAGAGAGCCTTACTTCTTCTGAACTAGAGTATTATATTGAAAGTAAGTATTCTAAGAATAAGGTTAATACTTTTAATTGTCATGCAAGAGCACTAAGAGCTTTCTTTAACTATCTAGAAAGAGATGGTTATTTGATTGCCAATCCTGCTCGCAATGTTAAACCTAAAAAAGTTAGAAAAGAAAAAATCGATTACTTTACGGTAGAACAGGTGCGAAAACTCCTTACTTCGTTTGATTTACGCTACAAGTCCGAACTTCGTAACTTATTAATTGTTATGGTACTTTTAGATACTGGTATTAGAAACAGTGAACTTGTGCGTATCAAACTGGAAGATATTAATACAAAAGAAAGAAGTATCTACATATATGCTACTAAGACAAATACTTTTCGCACCGTGTACTATTCGAAAGAAACAGAGAGAATATACAATGTTTATAGGCGTGAAGTTTTAAAAGGTGCAGAAAAAGGACCACTATTTGTAAAGTTTCATCGCCAGTATAACGAACCTATTTTGGATTCACCTTTAAATACAGAAATGGTTTATGGACTACTTAGTCGTAAGGCAAAGAAAATATTTGGCCCTGGATTTCGTATGAATCCACATAAGTTCCGTCATACTTTTGCAACTCACTTTGTTATTAACGGAGGTGACCCTTTTTCACTCCGTGATCTTTTGGGACATACTAATATTGAAACTACCAAGATTTATGTAGATATGTCTCCAAAAGATCTTAAAACTAAACACGCTAAACATTCTATTATCTCTAATATAGAAAATGATAGACAAGCTGGTGAGTATCATGAAAAATAGAAAGATACTCGTATATGAAGACTTTCATAATACTCCTTATCTTCTACTTAAAGGGAAATGGTTACAAACACTTGGCTTTCATTTTCATGATACTGTCGAAATAAAGCAGTATAAAGATAAGTTGATTATAACGAAAGTAAAAGACCCAAATCTAAAAAAGATTTGAGTCTTTTTTCGTCTATGGCACCGCTTGCCTATATCGAACACCCAACGTAAGTTTTGGAGACCATTATTATACCATTTAACTAATCCCCTGTATGAGATTAATCGCTTATAAAATATAGAACTAGCTATTTGTAATTCCATGGTAACCAAGTAATTTGGAGACGAAGTTCTAATTACCACAGTCCCGTTTCTAATAAGCTTTTCATGGTAGTTCATAATCTGTTATATAAATTACACTTATATTATACGAAGAAAATAATCTTTACACCAGTAAAATTAACATTTTTTGATGAATTTGGAGTACGAAAAAGTCATCAAAAAATTTTGGGCTTCGCCCGTCATCGGTTGGGACTTTTGTAGATTCTTCTTTTTAAAAGTATAGATAAATAGAAAGAAAAATCAAAAGGTAATTTTTATCGTGTGGGGAAAGCGGTTTTTTTATTTTTTATTTTATATCTTATTAATCTAATGAAAAAAACTACTTTGTAGTAGTTTTAATACATTGATGCTTCTATTATAGGATTTCTTTTCGCTAGCATTATTTGTTACGTTTACTACTAATTTAGTTTCACTAAATCCGTACTCATCTGTTGTTACTTCAAAAGTTCCCATGTTTACGTCAACATTTTTTAGAACTTCTTCCGTATTTTCACCACTTACATTATCTAAATCTTCAGATATTTTATCTAAGGATTCAGACCAGCTACTTTGCAATGATAAAGTGATTACTATAGATAGCACTCCTAAAATTGCCTTTCCCTTTTGTATAATTTTTTATTATTTATTTAGTGAATTATTTAATTCTGAAATTATTATAATATATACAAAATCAGCTACATCATGTTCTATATTTTTAATATAAAGGGTATCATATGTTCTCTCTATTATAATATTAGTCAAATCGTTTTCTTCTATCCCATTATGTGCAAATTTATTTCTATTTTCATCCCACCATTTTATTACTTCACTATCTATATTTTTTGAAAAATAGCCATTATAATATTTATTTAATAGATTATTAATGTTATTGCTTCTTTGACCTGAAGGATATTCACCTATTTTTTCTTTGTACCATACAATATTATCTATAGCTTGATATGAAAAAAATAATGAACGAGGACCTATTGTTCGTTTTGCTTCCAGATAACTATAACAAGACCTATATAAGCAATTCTGCTTAGCGGGGCTTAGTTTTAAGAAATTATCAATAATTTCATCTATATAAGGTGGTATTTTTTCTCGACTTGTTTTGTCATATTTCTCATGAAATATTGATAAATCATCAGAATCGCCATAGAACGTTTGGTTTGTGTCATCTTCAATTTTTATTTTTCCTATAGTTTGAATTATTGTATTTATAATGGCCTGATAAAAATCAGATAAGTTTATATAATATGTTTTATTGTTAAATTTGGCATTGATTATATATTCTGGAAATTTATATTTTATTTTTACTTTTTTTCCATTATTTTTAAATAATGGAGCACAATTTCCGGCGTCGATTTCAAAAAATTTTGTCTTATAATAGCCTACCAATTCATCACCTTTTATTCCTATAAATTTTATTAACCCTGAATTTCTCATCTTTTTATTTTTAATACTTTCAATAATATTTTCTATATCATCAGTGATTGTCTCACATAATAAGTTAAATTCTTTTTTTGGAATTCTATAGATTTCCGATATGTCTTTTATTGAAAAAATTTTTAACCTTACTTTATTAAATTTCTTAATATCGATTTCAATAAAAACTGATATATTCATCTTTATTTTCTTTTTTATGTTGTCATCTGTAAAGCAGCGCATAAACACATGTGAATCACATATGTCTAAAGGAATGATATAACAAAAGTATTTATATTTTTTGTTTTTACTTTTATAGATTGTAGATGTACAGCTAGATTTACCTGTTTGAATATATTTTTCAAACATATATAATATACATCTTAACTCTATTAAATCGTATTGAAAAGAAAATTCCTTTAAATAAAATTCTTCATTAAATTTATTTAGTATATAATTAATTGAAGAATCGGATGTATATTCCATTTTTAATCACTCATTTCTATTTTTTATTTCATTATCTTAAGTTAACTCTTTTAATATTTCTTTCAAATAACTATTATTTAGCCAAAAACATTGTTTGGTATATTCATCCAATTCTGTTACTTTGTCTTTTACTGGTAATGGTAGTGTATCATTTGCATTTCTACCATGAGGTCTTACATGGCATACTTCATTATCACTCATACCTGGAAAATTAGTTATTCTTCTTCCTCTTTCATCTATGTGATTTACAATATTTCCAGTTTTAATTACTTCTCTTGTTTTGTCATACATATCTTTTACTTTTGAATCTATGGTTGATTCAGGCATATTCCATAATTTTATTCCTTTAAATACATACTCTTCATTTTCTTTCTTAAATATAAAAAACATATATTTAGTGGTTTCTAATTCTTCTCTTAAATCAGAATCTTCGAAATCGGTTTTTAAAACTTTTTCAAAGCTAAAGTACGGGAAAGACATTGATTCAATAATATTTCCATTTTCTTCCATTCTAATTGTTTTTGGAATAATATTTGCTTTTTGAAACTCCTCTGTTTCTTTCAATTTTGATTTAACATTAAACATTCTGCTTATTATCATACTAAAGATATTTTTGGCTTTTGAATCGATATTTAATTCTTCCATCAATTCTTTTTGTGTCTTTCCTTTATATTTATTAATAACTTTATTTATAAAACTATCAAATGTCTCTTCTTCATTTTTAAGAACTTTTTCTACATCAGTATAATCTCCGATGTATTTTCTTACTAGCTGAGTCATGTATGAAGTCTTAAAACAAAAAGCTCTTTGTTTTGCTTTTATAGATGAGAAAGGTTGCTCACGTAATGTTTTAGCAGTTGCTCCTTTGGTACAAGCACCTAAATACATAGTGTCAGCTTCAGATATCTCATGTGCTTGCCCCTTCTTGATTTTATTAATGATTTTATTCCAGTCTTCTTCTATCTGTTTTAAATCTTCACTCTGTGCTAACTCTAATAATTTTTCATGAGTTATTTTGTATTCCTTTTTATCTTTTCCTGCTTCCCATAAATACCATAGAAGTTGTATTTTATTGTTTTTATACCAAAAGTGACTATTTTTAAAATCGTTTTTATATTCTGCTTCAAAATCAATAATATTTAGTACTAATCTTTCTTTTGCTGAAAGTTGATTTCCTTTTATCTTTTTATATGGAGTAACTTTTAGTTCAATTCCAGCAGGCATAAAATCAGGTTCTGAGTCACTATTATTATCTATTCCAAATAGATATTTTTCAATTAGTTGGCCTAGTCCTCCTTTATTTGCTTCTTTATCCTCTATTGTAACTACTTCTTCATTTAGAATATCATTAAGTGATTTCCCTATTGCTGATTTTGCAATTACTTCTATTTCTTCTCTACTATATAATCTGCCTTTTTTCATAAAAAACTCCTTTCGATCTTGTTTTTTTATTCATTTTATTTTAAAATAGTAATGGTCTAAGGTTGATCTTTTTTGTTAAATATTTTATAATAATATTGTTAGAAAAGGTTGATCTTTCCACTTGCTTTTATTATAATATAATTGGAACGATATAACAACGGGGAGGTTTTATATATGGAAAAAACAGCAATAGAATTATTTGCCGGAGTTGGCGGGTTTAGATGTGGATTAAATCATGTTGAACTTAAGGACGATAAAGTTGTAGAAAAAGGAAATTGGAAGTTTTTATGGGCTAACCAATGGGAACCTGCTACTAAAAGTCAGGAAGCTTATGAATGTTATGCTAAAAGATTTGGCGAAGATTCTGTATCCAATGTTGATATCTTTGAAGTTGATAAGCATGATATCCCAGACCATACTTTATTGGTTGGTGGATTCCCTTGCCAAGACTATTCTGTAGCGCAAACATTATCTAATAGTAAAGGTATTGAAGGTAAAAAAGGTGTTCTATGGTGGGCCATTGAACAGACTCTAGCAATCAAGCAACCTCCTTTTGTATTATTAGAAAATGTTGATAGACTTTTATTATCTCCTGCTAAACAACGTGGTAGGGATTTTGGAATTATGCTAAGAAGTTTTTATGAAAACGGGTATGATGTACAATGGCGAGTTATTAACGCCGGTGAATATGGACTTCCACAAAAACGTAGACGAACTTATATATTTGCATATCATAAATCTACAAATTATTATAAAGAAATACAAAAAGTTAAAGATAGAGATGTTATTTTTGAAAAAGGGTTATTTGTACAACAATTCCCAATTAAATCTGAGTACCAAGCTATTAGTGAGTCCAGTATTTCTGAATACAAGGATTTAAAAGATGTTAGTGATAATTTTAAGTGTCAGTTTTATAATGCTGGTGTTATGACTAACGGTGGTATTTATACTGTAAAAGTTAAATCTGATTATAACCTTGTTTATCCTTTAAGAAATATTCGTGAAGAAAATCCAGTTGATGAAAAATACTTCCTAAACGATAAACAAATAGAAAAGTTTGCTTTCCTAAAGGGAAGTAAAAAGATTCCTAGAGTCAAACCCAATGGAGAACCATATTATTATTGTGAGGGTTCTATGCCTTTTCCAGATAATTTGGATGCTCCTGCTAGAACTATGCTTACTAGTGAAAGTGGAGTTAGTAGAACAACTCATGTAATTGAGGATTTTAAAACCAAAAAACTTCGTTTGTTAACGCCAAGAGAATGTGAAAGAATTAATGGTTTTCCGGATGACTGGACAAACACAGGTATGAGCGATAAAAAAAGATATTTTATGATGGGAAATGCTCTTGTTGTTGGAGTTATTGAAAAAATTGGACAAGAGATAGAAAAAATCATCGAAAATGAAAACTGATGATTTTTCTTTTATATATTGACAGGAACAAAGTTCCTATTTGCTATAATAAATATTGAAAGGAGGTTATATTATATGACGCCAAAAGAAATACAAGAAAAGTTAAATATAAGCGCTGATAGAATCAAACTTTATAAAAGAGAAGGTATTTTTTCTCCACAAAATAGTATTCCTGGAAAAAGAGCTGACTATACTGAAGTAGATTTGGAAAACTTACGTTTACTAATTGTATTGACTAAACTCGGATTTACTTGTGGTGATATTAAAAAAATACAAAACGGAGAAAAAACATTGCAAGAAGTAGGTGTTTCTAGAAAAAAAGCAATCGAGTCAGATATCAAAATGAAGCAAAGTTCTTTAAGCTTATTATCTGACTTGGTTGATAGTAATGCTGATTTAAATTCTTTGGATACTATGTATTATTTCAATTTAATTTCTAGTAAAGAAGCTTCTGGTGAAACATTTATGGATATTGATAATTTTAGTATATCTCTTATTCGCAATATAAAGTGTACTAATTGTAATATAAAATCAGAAGTGGATTTGGAAGATTATGTATATGCTGATAGTAGTTATGAAAAAGAAAATGGCATGGGCCCAGATATAGTATATGATTTTGACTCTGAATCTAATTATGAATGTCCAAATTGTCATAAAATATTACGTATACATGGCTGGATTAGAGAATATCCAGAAGGTTGTTATGATTCCGAAGAGATAAATGTAGAAATGCTTGATAACTAGGCATATATAAAAATAAAAGAATCGCTTTCCCCACACCCCTGGCGATTCTTTTGTTTTGATTTTTCTTTCTATTTATATGCTTTTAGAAAAAGCAGAATCTAAAAAGTCTTATTTATCTTAAGCAAAGCCCGAAATTTTTTGATGACTTTTTCGTACTCCAAATTCATCAAAAAATGTTAATTTTACTGGTGTAAAGATTATTTTCTTCGTATAATATAAGTGTAATTTATATAACAGATTATGAACTACCATGAAAAGCTTATTAGAAACGGGACTGTGGTAATTAGAACTTCGTCTCCAAAACCACTGTTGGGAGTTCGATTCCGATTAATTAATACTACAACTTTTTATTTCTGCATAATCGAAAGTATGAGTTTAAAATATAAGTACTAAATCATTATAAAAGCAATTTGGAGGTTTCTTATGGAAAAATTATATGACAAGCTTGTACGGGATAATATTCCTAATATTATTAAGAATAATGGAGGAGAACCTATATATCGTGAATTGGAACAAGACGAGTATTGGGACTATCTACTAAAAAAAGATGAAGAAGAGTTATTAGAAGTAAAGGAAGCTAAATCTCTTTCTGATCGTAAAATGGAATTAGCAGATAAATTAGAAATTATTAGAGCAATGGCAGAATTTTCTGGATTTTCTTTGCAAGATATTATTGAAGAGTCTGATAGAAAAAAAGAAAAAAATGGAGGTTTTCAAAAAAGATTATTACTAGAAAAAGTAATTGAGTAATCATATTTTTTATGTATTAACTCAAGCGGGTACATCATTTACTATGAATGCTGTGATATTCTTTTTTATAAATTTTTCTATAATACTTAGTGTTTTTTTACTGTTCTTTGATTTATCTATAGCTAAAAGAGGTGTAAAATGATTAAAATTATTGATAATGTGACCATTAATATAAGTTTTGTAGAAGAAAAAGTTATACTGCCTAAAGAGATAGAGAGTAACATTAATACCTTTTGGCAACAACAGAAATTAGAAAACCCTAAATTATGGAATGGAGCGTTGTTATGTGTCGATAACTTTTATATGCATAATGATTTAATCACATTTACTTGTAAGCGAACAAGTTATTCACATCATTTATATGATGAAAGGATAGGATTACCTGATAAATATGCTTGTCGCAATTTAGTAGTTGGATGTTTATTAGAAACAAGTGACAATTTCTACGTTATCGGTGAAATGTCAGAGTTTTCTTCTTTTCCCTGTGGATTGCAAATAATAGGAGGCAATGTTGATGATAATGATATCAATAATGGGAAAATAAACATATTTAATGCAATTCAAAGAGAATGTCGAGAAGAAGTAAATATTGATTTATTTGATACTACCCAAGTAGATTCCTTTAAATTCCGTTATATTATTTTACCGGAACATTCACATGCCTATTTTTTTGTTGCGAAAACAAAATTAGCAATGAATATGGAGCAATTTAAGGAACATTTCCAGTCTTATTTAGATTATTTAAGGAAAAATAATTTAGAAATGGAATTTAGAAAAATTCATTTTATTCCTAAAAAAGAAGCAATTACTATATTATGTCAAATGGAAAATCCTAAGCGAACATATTTAACGGAGTTACTAGAAACTGATAATAAATAATTGACCTTTTTGTATCAGGACTAGTAATTAGACACTCCTTAACACTATTTTTTCATCTTTTTTGGTTCTATTTTTTATTTTAGCCTTACAATAAATGTGGAGGTAAGATATGGAAGCAAAAGATATAAGAAAAGTAGCTTGTGTAGGTGCAGGCGTTATTGGTTATAGCTGGGCTTTGTATTACTCTTTAAAGGAGTTATCTGTTAACGTTTATGATTTAACAGATGAGAAGCTTCAACTTGCTAAGAAAAGAATTCATGAAAGTTTGGTTAACTTAAAACAAAATGATGTAGTTAGTGAAAATGAAATCGATGAAATTGAAAGTCGAATTAGTTATACTACTTCTATGGAAGAGGCTGTAAAAGATGTTCTGTTTATTACTGAGTCTGGTCCTGAGAATTATGAAGTAAAACAAAAAATGGCAGAAGAGATGGAAAAATATACTTCTAGTGACACTATTATCGCCTCTTCTACTTCAGGATTACTAGTTACAGAAATTGCTAAGAACGCAAAACATCCAGAAAGGTTTATTGGTGCACATCCTTATAATCCACCACACTTAATTCCATTAGTAGAACTTACAAGAGGAGAAAAGACGGATGACCATGTTTTGGAAGTTGCAAAAGAGTTTTATCAAATGATTGATAAGGAGCCTGTTGTATTACAAAAAGAAGCACTAGGATTTATCTG
>CALVVW010000032.1 GCA_944364005.1 uncultured Bacilli bacterium
GAAGCTTGTGCTAACGCAAAGCTTCCTAATTAATATTTTTTACGACTTTTTGGTCTCACATCATTGACAACTATACAAAAATGAATTAATTCTCATCTCTTGATGATTTTTTTGGTTTCTTACTTCTTGATTTTGTCAATTGTGGAGCTGGAATATCATCACAACCTGGATTACACATAACATATTCTTCTGGACTTAAGAATTCTTCGTTTTCTCCTTGCGTATTAAATATATGTGTCATTCGCCACAAAAAATCTACATCGCTTTCTTCTTTTGCTGATGGAGCGGGTTGAAAATAAAAGTTGGATTTTTCTTGTAGTGGTGTTGCAGAAGTAATATTCTTTGGTGTTGATTTCGTATAATAATTTTCTTTTACATACACTTTTCTAAAAATACGATAATCCCGAAATTCTAATTTTAGTTTTTCTAATGCTTTTTCTTTTTCTCCATAATCATAGGCACTTTCCAGATATCTTGTTAATTTAAAATAATATTTACTTTGTTCAGAAAAGTATTCTCCAATTGTATCAAAATTCTTTTGGTTTAATGCTTCTTCTATTTTTTTCCAATAACTATTTACTAAAGGACAGACTGGTACCAGTGATAATGTTTTATAACCTTCTTCTAACAATACCGGCTTTTTCTTTACTTTCATTAACAACGAATGTATCTCTGGATTATTAAAGATTGTTTTAATATAATAGCACTTGTCACTATAGCGACTCCATACACGAATAGAAAAGTGATTTTTATCTTGCACTGGCTCTGGTAGCCTTTCTAATAAATCCATTGTTGTCATACTAGATGTTAATTTATCTATATCTTCTATACTATTTAATGAAATACCTGGTATTGAAATTATTTGTTCGTTTTGATATGGTTCTTTTTCATATTGTCTATATAGTGAACCAATTAATTCATACTTTCCAGCCATAAGTACTCCCCCTTTATTTGGTAATAATTATACCATAATTTAGAAAAAAAAGAAAGGATTACTTTCTTTTATGTAAATAGAAATATCTTTTTACTGCAAGGTAACATTGGTCACTCTTATCAATAGAGCTACAAAACTCATCATCTATTTTTCCTTGTTCCTGTAGAGCTTCTTCATGAGCAACAGATAATTTTTGTTTCAACACCTCTAGATTGTTCATATTTCCCATAATATCTAGAAAAGCTGGCCATAAAGTATCCTCTTCTGCTACAAAAACATTTAGTGCAGAATTATTTGCTTCTTTATTTTCTAATCGTACACCATCTTCTTCTAATGATTGCAGATGTAAATCTTGAATTAGAAATAAATAACTTGTAGTAATAGCAGTCATTAAAAACTTCCCTGCTTTCTCATTCTTACTATCCATGGACATTTTAGTACCTTCTAACAAAGGCTGTCCTGTAGTAATATTCATTAAATCTATTGAAAATAAATATTTAGATTTTTCTTGTTCTGTTTGTTCTTTGATAGTAGTTATAATCTGTAAATCTTCTCTATTTTTCTGTATTTCTCTAAAACTATCATAAGTTTCTAGATATTTATTAAACCAATCTATACATTCATTTAATACAAAGTTTCCATCATTTTGATATTCATCAATTTTTAATTCTTCTATTTGTTTCATATCTTACCACTCCTTATTATTTTTTAATTTTAACATTAATAACGTTTTTTGGTCGTTATTTTATATTGCTTGGCTTTTTCAGCTTTTTCTTCTAAGATAGTCTTTAACTGATAATCGTCCCCTTTATAGCCATATAAAATTGCATTTTCTGAATCATCCACTGTATCACCAGTAACCATAAAACCAGAATAATCATGCATATCGGATAAAACTTCCCATTTAGCTTTCATAATTGTATTTTCTACAATACTATTTAAAGAACGTGCACCATAACCTAGTTCTAAAGCCTTGGAAGCAACTTTTTCAATGTAATCATCAGTCCATTCAAAGAATACATTAGCATAATGTAGTGCTTCTTTGTTTTTATATAACGGACTAATATTTTTACGACATAAAATTTCTTTTAGGCTATCTTTGGTATGAGCTTCTAACATGACAATGACAGGAAGTCTTGCTACTAACTCTTTAGGAATACCGCCATACTCTATTAAATCTTCACTGGTTAATTCTATTAAAGGTGTGTTATTTTCAGTTTCTGTTGTAAAACCAACACTGGTACTAGAATAGTTTTTATGTTGTTTCATTTGTATTGCTTCTGCAAAAGAACCAGTTGCCATAATTATTAATTTATCTGTCTTAAAGGGAATTTGCTTTTCATTTACTTGTAAATAATATGTTCTTCCATCTAAATAAGGAAGTAAAGCATTTAAAGCTCCTTTTCCAGCAATATCTTTATTACTATCAGAACCCTTTTTATCAATCTCATCAAAAATGATAATACCTTGTTCTGCTTTTTTTACATCATGATTGGCTTCTGATAACAATCTTGTAAGAGAATCTGTAATAGAATCTCCTACATATCCTGTGGTTGTAAGCTGAGTACTATCAAATATAATTGAAGGTATTTTCAAATACTCTGCTATTGTTTTTGCAAGTAAGGTTTTTCCTGAACCAGTTGGTCCTACTAATAGACAATACGACGGTAAATCGATTTGAATTTCGTTAGCAATTTGCTTATTCCATATAGCAGATATGATACGTTGTTTAGCATTTTCTTGACCAATAATTCTCTCATCTAAATATTCTTTTGCTTCGGCAACATTGATAATAGAGGATTCTTTATTAACTGTATTTTTTTCTTCTTTTTTGACTGGAGCATTCCTTAATACTGCTTGATAATTTTTTTGAATAGCTTTTACATTATCCATTTCTTGTTTTTTTAACTTTTTAATTTTCTTATGGATAGTATCTACACCATGATTTTCTTCTACTAATTTCTTATACTGCTCTGTTAATATTTCTAAATAATCACAAGAAGTTTCTACTTCTGGTTGTCCTTTTACAGAAATATTATCATGAAATTGACAATAAATTGTTGTGAATAAATCTGATGTCTGATTAATCATTTCTATCATTTTTTTCTTATCATTTGTAGATAAAATTTGATTACAACTATTAGAAAAAATATCAGAAATAGTGATGGTGTTAAAAGATGTATCTTTCGCTTCTTGTATCATATTAGCAAGTGATAGTGGTGCCATAATTTTTTGTAAGTTCTCTTCTCCATCATATATTTTTTGAAGAACTTCGTGAATGATACCTACATCTTCTATTTTTAAGAGTTTCTCTAAAATATCATCTAAATAGCTCTTCTCAGAAGTCATATCATACTGATAATTCATTTGCTCTAATTCATATGGTGATAGCGGATATCCATATTGATCTGCTGGCAAAGTGGAAAAATCAGAAAATAAATTCATTTCAATTTTTTGACCCGTTTCTGCTTGAATATTATTTAATTTATCTATTGTCCCCTGTATACGCAAAGGAATTATTCCTGTAGCATTTATATTTTGTAAATAAAATGCAATATTTACTGCACTATCTATTCTTTTAAAATAGTCTTTTTTGGCTTCTTCTATATCAACGTTTGGATATTTTTGCAATAAATAATTTTCTGAAATGGTATAAGCTACTAATTCTTCTACTTGAGGGTTAGTAATAGAACTTACTTCAGAAAAATCATAAAAAGTTTCTTTATCTTCTGCATAAAAATAATTTCCATTTGTAGTATCTAATGTTCCTTTAATTAGTTTCTGAGGAACTAAAATATAAAGCTCACCATTTATTTTTTTCTTTTTCATCACTACAGTATATTTTATATCTGTCATTTACATCACCCGACTGTTCTTCTTTAATTTTCTATTCTAAACCAAAACTAATGTTTTCACAAGAAAAAATGTAAGATAATGTAAATTTGACTATAAGAATGAAAAAAATCTTTTTTATTAATATTTGAAAGTGATAGACTAATAATAGGAGGTATTTTGATGAAAGATTATTTTGGATACAACCATAAAATATGTGTAGTTACAGGAGCAAGTTCTGGTATTGGTCTTGCTACTGCAAAGCTATTAGTTGAGTTAAATGCAGAAGTATATGCATTAGATATTGTAAAAAAAGAAATTGAAGGAGTAGCAAAATTTATCGAAGTGGATTTAAGCGATAAAGACTCTATTGATAAAGCTATGGAGCAAATTCCAACTCATATTGATTCTTTCTTTGGAGTTGCTGGATTATCTGGTGCGAAAACAAATTATTATAAAACTTTTACTGTAAATTATATTGCTAATAAATATATTACGGAGGAATATCTAAAGAATAGAATGTCTTATGGCGGTACTATTTCTTATGTTACTTCTACTGGTGGATTATACTGGGATAAGTATGCGAATGAGTTTGAAAAATTCACTAATGCGAAAACTTGGGATGAGATGATTACTGCTCTACATAGTCAAGCAAATGAAGACACTCTTGGCATGATGGCTTATCCATTATCTAAACGAGCAATGAATTATTATATGGCAAGTCTTGCTATTGAATTGGGCCCTAAAAAGATTAGAGTTAATGCCCTTCTTCCTGGTAGTACGGATACGGGAATGAAAAAAGAGTTTGAAGTTGAAGCTGGTGGCATGGATGCTTTAGTAGCAGAAACAGGTACAGCTAAGCGTCTAGCAACACCCGAAGAAATGGCATGGCCTTTGATATTTTTAAATAGTGATTTAGCAAGTTTTATTACTGGACTACCTTTTATAGTCGATGCTGGAACTAGCGCCATGGTTGCTTTAAAACAAAAGAAAGATCGTATGGATATGAAAGTAGGTTCTAAATTATTTAACTTAGGCTTTATTCAAAAGCAGTTAGCTAAACAACTAGAGCCTTTAAAAGAAGAAAAAGATAATAAGCTTGAAGATAAAACTACTAAAACGAATGAGACTATAAATAATTTTTCTCAAGAAAAGGAAAATAAGAATAAAACAGAGCAAAACTCCTCTGTAACAGATTTGGATAAGGAACAAAATAATAAAGAAAAAGATAGTCAGAGCGAGACTGAAATATTATAATATAAGATAGCTGAATACTTTAGGTAATCAATTTCATTTATTAATCAAAAGACTGTTTTCAAAAACAGTCTTTTTTGATGAAAAAAAGATGACTAATGTCTTCTTGATATAATATACAATATTTTATAATATTTATTTTCCTAACATATTTAACAAATTAATCTTAAACATGTCTTTTTCAGGATTTGTCTTAGAAATCATAACACCCTTATATGTAGAAAGTTCTGCTCTATGTCCTTCGTCCAAAATTCCTTCAGGAGTAATATTTGTTAAAAGGATAATATTTTTTTCTGGATATACAGTATAATGTAAGATAATCTCTCCATGAACTTTTGCAAATAATTCATCTGTTGGTAATTTTAATTCATAAGAGACTGTTTTATCTTTATCATTTTTACTTACTTCTTTTCCCAAAAATTTTCCCTTTCTTAATTCTGGATAATAAGTAAAAGTTAATTTTTTATAAGCAAGCATATTATACTTTCTAACAGAACGCTCTTTCTTTCTAAAATCATTTTCATCTAAATATTCAAATATAAAAGACTTTTCCATATATTCAACCTCCCTATGCATAATACTTGTGCTTCAGTTTTCCCCCTCTATCCTTGAAGTAAACACATTATAACACAGAATACGGAATATGTCAAATTTTAACTTGATAGGGACAAATTCAGTTGATTTTCATTCTTTTTATAGAAAAAGATGACAAATTCATCTATTTGTCATCTTAATTTCATGATTTTATCTTTGATATACAAACTCGGTAGTTTCCGAATTAGTAGCTTGATCTGTATAGTTTTCTGGATTTTCTGCCATATCTTGTACCATTGCCTCTGCTTTTTCTTCATTTGTCATCTCTGGTGTTTCTGATACAGGTTCTTCATATTCTACAATAAATATATTACTATCTGGCATTTGTGTTACAGTATAATCTTCTGGCATAGCCTCTTCGGTAGTTTCCTCCGTAGCGGTTTCACTACTTGCATCACTTGTGGAAGAATTTTCATCTGTTGCTGGTTGAGATTGTTCTAAGGTATTTTGTGCTTCACTTTCTTCATCATAAGAAATGATAGTTTGATTTTCAACTTCATCTACTTGGAAATTATTCAATTCCTCTGCAGGATTATAATTAACATCTACTCCTTCTGTATTTACAGCTTCTTCTTCCGTATCTATTGGTTGTTCATTATTAGTAGCATAATCACTTGATGTATCATTATTATAAGGACTACCATAAACAGCATAATCATTACTTGTAGAATTATTACCATCAGCATTTCCTCCTGATGATACTTGTGGAGTTGGTGTACCCGTTAATACATTTTCTGCTGGCTTTGCTTGTGCTACTACTGTTTTTTGCTCTACAGGTTCTTCTTTTGCTTCTGGTTCTGGTTGAACAATACTTTCATCTAAGGTATTTCCAACTTTTAAATTACCATTATTATCAAATTTGAAATGCCATTCTACTACAGACTGAAATGATGATAATTGACTCAAATCACGACTTCTATCATTAATATAATAAACATTAGCCATTTGTTGTTCCTTTATTTTTTCATCCTTAAATTGCTGATAAGTTGGATTTTCTTCAGATTCTGCACCTGTCAAACCCTTAGATACATTTAAATTTTTCTCTGCTTGATCATATAATCCTAAATTATTAAAATATGTAGTAACCTTTTCTAAGTTTGTTTGATTTACTTCTAAATCTTGAAACATAGATACTGCAGCACCAACAATTGGAGCAACTGCTAATTTATAAGATTCAACATCTTTTTTATCTGTTGCATTCACAGAAAAGTCATCTATTACCTTTTGTAAGAATATGTTTGCCGAATTAATCTTTGCATCTCCTGTTAAGTTTTTAGCTTCATAGTAAGAGTTTTCATATTTATCAACAAATTCTTTTCCTTCAGCACTATCAATTAATTGACTTAACTGTACTGGATTTTTATCAGTCGCTAACACATAAGCACCTAGTAATTGTAGATATCCTTCTTTATATGCATTTGCAAAATCCATAGATTCTGCATCATTAAACATTGCCTTCACTTGGTCTTGTGTATAATCATTATATGCTAAATTAAGTGCATTTACTTCATCCCAAGTAAGAGCTGCACGTATATCCATAGCACTAGCATCTAAACATTGGTCTGCAAAATCAATATTATATTTATCCATAAAGCTAGATAGCTTTTGCATTTCATACTGTTGTATATCATTAGTTGTAATATATGATAATTGTTCATAAGATAAACCATTAAAATCATCATTAGAAATCTTACCATCTTCTACTAATGTTGCAACTTGATCTGGTGTAAGTTTATATTCTTTTATTAAATTAATAATTTCATTTTTAGTTAAATTGTCTAAATCATTGGAAGTAGATTCTACTTTTGAATTAGAGTCTACTCGTGGATTATTTTTGTTTGCACATGATATTCCTAAAGCTCCAGTAACAGTTATTACAATTGCTGCGATAGCTAACTTTATAGTAGTAGAAATACGTTTTCTTTTCTTTGTTGACTTTTTCTTTTTCTTTGATTTTTCTTTTTTCTTTTTAAACTTAGAGAAAAAACCTTTCTTTTCTTTATTATCGCCTTTTTCCTTCTTAAATCTTGAGAAGAAACCTTTCTTTTCTTCTTGTTCCGCCTTTTCTTCTTTTCCTTTTTTAAACCTTGAGAAAAAGCCTTTCTTTTCTTCTTGTTCTTCTTCGTTTTCTTCTGCTTCTGATTCGTTTAATTTATCTCTTTGTAAAATATGAAGTGTTGCATACTTGCAACCTCTTACTACAACATTTTCATAAAAAAATCTGAATGGTTTCAAAATAAAATTTTTGACTTTATTTAAACCATTTTTTATTTTTTGAAATAGAGTCGTTTTTTCTTTAGAAGTCGTTTGCTTCTGCTTTTTTCTTGGAGTGGCAGTAAAATAGTTCTGAAAGTTTTTTTCCAAATTATCTGCTGTCGTTTGTGTGATTTTTACTTTTTCATTTTTAGATAGTTCTATAGCATCCTCCATAGGAAGCATTTCTACACTACCATCATCGTAAAACACAGCTGCTTGAGTACGTGTTACAGTAGAGTTACCTACAACATCATTCACCGAAAATTTTACAATATTTGTAATTTTTTTCTTATTATTCATAATTACCCCCTAATTATATTACAATATATATTTTAATACATTATAATCCTTGATTACGTAGTCTTCCATAACTACAATTACCATGCTGAATATAACATCTAGATATAATAAAAGATAATTTTTTCTTACCTTTTATATTTATTTTTAACAGATATCCTTTCCTATCTTATCTAATTATATTTTTATATAGAATATTTTATCTGTTAATATTATAATTTAACTGTTTTTTGTATTACTTTCATATTACAACTGAAAAACATTTTTCTTTACTTTCCATATTTGTAATTACCTTTGGCTTTACTATATTTGGTAATACTCCTACGATAAAAAAAACAAAGAACATCAATATAATTAATCTAAGCAAAAAAGGCTTGCATGGAAAACCACGTTGTTCATTGTTTTTACTGTACATATAGCTTCCCTCTTTTCCTTTCTTAGCCCTTCTTTTTTTCGCTCTTATACTACCACTAAAAGCAAAAAAAGTCAAGACTAACGTTTTTTTAATTCTACAATAGTCTCGCCTTCATTAAATATATCTATCTTTGCACTAACAACATATTTATTTTTACTTAATACTTCTTTAGTAGTCTTACGCAAAACACCAGTTCCAATACCATGAATAATCACAGCTTTATCACACCTCATTTGATAACAATCCATAATAAAATCATTAATCATAATTCTAGCATAATCACGATCAAACCCGTGTAAATCCAAAACTGGATAACGATTATATAAGTTCATCATATTCAAGTACTTCTTTTAAATCTGGAATAGAGCATCTTGCTCCTACTCTAGTTACAGAAATTGCTGATGTAATAGATGCATAATGAACGGTATCTCGTAATGAATACCCATTTCCAATAAAATAAGTAAATGCTCCATGAAAAATATCTCCAGCACCAGTAGAATCAACAGCCTGCACTTTAACCGTTGGTAATATCTCATAATCATCTAATTTTGTAAAACTACCTTTATCTTCTAGAGTAATTATTACGGTATTTTGAAAGAATTCTTTTAATCTTTCATAACAAAAAATCAAACTATCCATATCATTTACATCTATTTTTTTACCTGCAAACTCTTCTGCGAAAGTTTTAGAGCAAACAACATATGTTACTAATTTTCCTAAACGTTTCGTATCATCTGTTAATCTTCCGGCATCTATTACACTAATGGCATTGGGATTTGCACGTAATACTGCCTCTGCTGTTTCGGGGTGTTCTCCATCTATTAAAATTAAATCAGCATGAATATTACCATCATGATTTAATTTACGAATAGGTGGTTTTTTTGATGTAATAATCGTTCTACTACCATTAGAACGATTAGCAATAATGTAACTGCTTGATGTCATAAAATCAGGGTGGACTTCTATACAGTCTGTTGCGGCATGAACTCGCTCAAATTCATGAATTACTTGTTGACCATAATAATCATCCCCTACTGCACACATAATTGTAGTATCCATTCCCCATTTAGCAAGCAAATATGCTCCATTGGCTGCTGGACCTCCACCGCACTCCATATGTTCTTTTATTCTATATTTTAAATTTTCTGTTGGATAAAAATCCATTGGTAACGTTGTATCATAAGTAGCATGACCAACACAAACTACTTTCATTAAATCACCTCTTTATCTTCTATTTTTATTATAACAAAAATAAAAGGTAATTTCTACGTAAGAGATTATATTTTACGAATATTTACTTATAAACTTTATATCATATTTTAAAAAGATACGGTAGAAGAGCGAGTTACTACTTGACCCGAAGACTTCTCATCTACCATCGCTTTTAATTCATTTTTAGATTTTGTCTTTTCTAAATAATTAGAAAGTTGCTGTTGCATTTTAGTATATCCCTCTTCTGTTAAATTAGAGATAAAATTATCATGTTTGTATATTCCCTTTTCGTCAGCATAATGATTTTCTCCGAAATCCCAAATTTGATAAGTTTCCTTAAATTCTGCTAACGATTTTCCTTTGGATGCTGCCATAAATGAGGTTGCTGCATCTTGAAATGATCCTCCATTTTGTAATATCCAATTTTCAATACCGACGCCACTGATTCCACCTTGCTGTTTTTTATAAACTTCCCCTTCTTTCAATATTGTTTTCGCCTCTATAATATTAGCTAATACAAATTTATAATCTTCAGGATGTTGTTCTCTAATAGATTGTAATCTATCTTTTAAGGCTTCATCCGAAGAATAATCCATTTTATCTGTTTTTTGAATAAAGGAAATATCAATATCAACTGGTTCTACTAGTCCTGGTATTTTAACTTCTTTAAAACGGAAATTACCATTTACCATTTCACTTCTATGTTCTTCTCCTAAAGTTTGCAATAATTTTTCTCTTACTTCTTCTAGTTTATCTGGATTAGACATGATACTATTATCTAGTCGCATAATATAGTCATAATCTCCTTTGCCCGCAATATTAGTATTTCTTCCAGTTGAACCTGTATCTATTAATTCAACGGTACCGTTTTCTAGTTTATGATCAATCGTATCTTTTAAGGTAATTCCTAAAGAAGATAGTGCTTCCCCTATTGTTTTATTGATTGCGTCATGTTTTTGAATATTATCTTGTTCAATGGAAGAGATTGTGTTGGCAATTTGTTCTACTTTTTCATCTTTCAAATTAGAAGATATTGTATATTCGTCTGTACCATAATAAGATAAGCCTTGCATCTTAGAGCGAATATTATCATATTCTTGTTCTGTATAAATTAGTTTTCCACTAAAGTCTATTACAGGTATATAAACACCATTTCTAGCTATTTCAAACTTTATCGCTGGTAAGTCGTCCTTTTCTTTTTCATCTCCCAATTCAGATACGTAATTTACGTTACCTTTTTCATCGTACGGTTCATACTGATTAATGTTTCTTTTCTTTTTATATAGGATATAGTCTACATCAGAGAAAGAAAATCCAGTACGTACTCCCCAGTGTGTTTCATAGCCCTTTTGTTCCACTTGCGTTCCAAAGGCTTCAAATTTAGTAGGGTCATATTCTGCTCCTGTTAAATTTCCATCTTTATCTCTTGTAATGTTCATCTTAGGATTATCTTTTTTTATGATAACAAAGAGATTTCCAAAACCAAAGCCAGTCGAAGTATCACTAATCGTATGATAAATATCTGTTGTTTTATCTATACGGGTTAGGTCTACATCTAATGGTGTTGTATCGGAACTAATCTTTTTTTTCAAGAATGTCGTTAAAAACTCTTTGCTGACATTTCCATGTTGTAAAGTACTTCCTAGTATATCATAATATCCTATTCCTCTTACAAAATCACCTTCTTCAAAGTGAAATGGTTCTTCTTGAAGTTTTTTAGCATAGGCTCTTCCTCTTTGGTCTGCTTGTTCATGAATAGAAATAGTCTTTTCTTTTAACTGATTGAAAGACTTAATTCCAGCAAAATATCCAAAGGATCTAACTATCCTATCTTTTAGGTCATATCTTTCATTAGGAAGAAAGGCATCTCCTAATAGTTTTATTTTGGCATCTAATGGATAGGCATCTAAATTTACACTATTTTGTTGATCTGGAATAGTAATTCTATAAAGAGTTTCTAAGTGATCTGCAAAAGTAGATAGTTCTTTTTGTTGTTTACTTGTTAGGTTAGAACTATTAAAATTTCCTTGCCTCATTAAATTATAACAATCATTCCCAAATTCTATATTTTTAAGATAGGCTTGAAAATCTCTATTATTAGAACTATAAGTAATTCTAAAAATATCATTAAAAATAATTTGAAATCTAGTTGTATTTGCATCTTGAACAGTTCCAATTTTAGGAAGAGAATCATCTTTTAATTCTGGAGCTACCCTACTATTACTTTCGAAATTAAAACCTTCTAAGTCTGGATGTAATATTTCAAAACAATAATATACTTTTGCAAAAAACGGTAAGTTGTTTTGGAGAAAAATATTTTCTATTCGTTCCAATTTTTCTTCTGGATTATCTTGATTTACAATACTTGCAACTATTTGAGAGGAAAGTGTTCTCATATCTTGAGAATTGGAATGAACAACTCTTTCTGATAACTTTACTACTTTACTAATCTTTTCTTCATCATAGTCATGGTTTTGAATATAGTCTTTTATAACATCTAATGTTTCTCCATCTGTATTTAGTTTCTGCAATTGTCTATAGATGAATAAATGCCTTTTATTTTGTTCTGATATATTTTCTTCCGTATATAAATCTTTTAGAAAGTCTGTATACTTTTCTAGTCCATACATAATTTTTGTATTTGGAAAATAATCTAATAAGTCTCTATGTTCTGTTATGAATTTTTCGTTTATTTGCCTATGGTAGAACATATCTTGGATTTCTTCAGGAACCGTATCTCCTAAAAATAATTCAGGATAACTAGAAAGAAAGGCAGAGATATTCTTTAAATCTTTATACAAAGTATGGTCTATTACAATACTTTGATAGATACCATCATAAAATGCCTTTTCTATTTCTTCTGGTGGTAATGATGATTCTTTTTTATTCAATGAAATTGTAAATGGGAAAGGTCCATAGTCAGCTATTAAGTTTAAAAACTTTTCTTGATCAAAAGCACCAGAAATATTTAATTGCCTGATATTATATGTATCTTTCTTGCTGCAATATTGGAAAGGAATCGTTAAACTTTTTCCTACTAACTCCTTAATGTATTTTTTATTATTTTTTAATTGTTCAGTTGTAAGACTATTTTTATAAAAAGTTTCTTGTAATTTTTCAGGACAAGCTTTACTTATAAACAATTGAGGATATTTTTCTCTCATGGAGTCATCTAATATTTTGTCATAACGTATTCCTCTATTTGACCTTTGATTTTCTAAATAGTCCATTACAAATTCTTCAAAAGTAGAATATGAATTTGTCATTAGTTGTTCTCGTGTTAAATATGTTCCTAGTCTTGATATTGTACTAGCAAAATCCACATTATACATTCTATTATAATTTTCAAAAAAATGATATTTATTTTCAAATTCAATTATGTCTTTTACTGCTCTTAAGCGTTGTGATTGTTTATATCCAAGGGCATATAAGAATCTTTGTTGACCATAATCTGTAATTAAAGTGTTATTATCATATGTAAGTAATTCTGTTAAGTTTTGATATCTTGGAACAATTTTATAATCTAGGGAAGCTGCCCAGTCTGGTAAAGTAATTCTACTGATATCTGGAACATTCGTAACATTATTTCTTTCATGAATATTTAGTGCCATGAGTTGAGGAAATCTATCGATTATATTTTCGGAATTAAAATTTTCTAATCTACTGATGTAGTTTGTTTGATATAAATTATCCATGGCGCTTTTATAATGCTCTAATAGATAAGAAAAATTATCTGTTCCTAGTTTTTGAACTAAATTTCTTTCTGATTGTTGATCTAAAAAGTAATAATATGGAGTATCTTTTAAGAAGCCAATATTATCTGATAAATCTTGATAAGTTAGGCTTTTAGCATAAAATTTTTCTCTTAACTCTTCTGATATAGGATGATGTGTTAAAAAGATATCTTCATTTGCTTCTATAAACTGTTGAGAAAATTGTTCTGGATTAATTGGATTCCAATCTTCTAATATCTTTGTTCTTACTGTTTGATAAAATACTTCTTTGATATGAGAAGTATCGCTAGCTCTAAGAATGTCTCTTACGTCTAAATCTGTAATTCCATAATCTCGATAACCATAACCAAGGGCAACAGATGCAGAGTTTCTTTGGAAAATATTTAATATTTCTTGATAATCTTCTCTATTATCTCTATAAAGTCTAACAGCATTTACTAGGCCTAACTTTTCAATCATTGTACGAGTATCATTATCCGTTCTAAAAAAGTGTGGAGGAAGTTGAGATTGTGTTACCTGACTTCCTTTTTGTTCTACTTCTTGTAATTGTTCTGTAGTTAAAGATAGAAAATCATCCATAGTTAGCGTATATGAATAATATTTTTCTCTAAACTCTTTAGTAAAAGTTTGAGATAAAAACAGATTAGGATTTTCTTCTATTATTTTTTCATCAAAAGCGTCTTCTGTTAATAAACTAATATCTAAACTTTCTAAATTTCTAATATTACAGCCTTTGACATTGATAGAATCTATATTATCTGTATTTAATATATTAAAATCAATATTAGCGTGCGTATTAGAAAAATCTGCATTTCCTGTGAACTCTATTCCAGCATAAGCTTCATATGGAATGTCACTTAAATCATAGGATAATAATTCATTTTGAGCATTGATATAACGTTTTTCTAATTCCTCTCTTTGAGCATCATAGTCTTCTGGAGAAGTTTCATCTAATACTTCTACTTCATGAAATATATTACCTAAAACTTCTTTTCGTTGATTAAATTCTTCTATATTTAATTTTCTGTTATTCATCTTATCACACCCTAATTAAATTATAACATAATCGCGTAAAAAGAATAAACTTAAATTCAGGATGCTCTCTTGCCTTTTATTATATCAAAGCAAGATAAAATATCTTTTCCTTCTTCAAAAAGTGATTTTGCTTTTCCAAATAATGATTATATACTACTCTAGTACAACCAAATATTTTTTGAATTAGTATTACTTGACTAGTGAGAGGATATAAACGAAAACGATAGGCACTATACATAATATACCGCCCTAATGATATGAGAGTACCATATAATACATTTGCTTGTGTATCAACTGATTTTTTCAAATATTCAAATTTGCATTTTGAGATGCAAATAAATTCCTCATAAACAAAAACACTTTCAAAAAGAAAGTGCTATAATTGTTCTACTCTTTTTCAATACTTTGTATTTTATAAATATCGTTATCTTTTTTTAACGTATATTTATAAACAGTCAACTTATCTTTAATTTTATTATAATTTTCTTCAATAGACAAAAGTTCATCAGCATTATTGATTGTATAAATTGAATTTTTATCCTTTTTAGCATCTTCTACTGTCGCATATACTTTTTGAGGAAAAAGTTCAGGAAGTGAAGTAGATTTTAAAAAGTACACCGCTTTTTCAACAATCCAAACATGATCAGTTAATTGTTCATCTAATACTTTAGATTCAATAAAATAATTCTTATATTGTTGAGATCTTTTTGTGTATTGTTCTGCTTCTTCATTATAGTTAAACGTATAATCATCTACATCAAAGCTTTTATATATTAGCTTCGCATCAGAGGAAAAATATTTACCTTTTTCCTCCTCTAAAGCTGTTTTAGAAACGGATTGACCATTAGCTAAAACTTTTATTAAAAATTCCGTTTTCTTTTTGGAAGACATATTTTGAAAATTTTCTATAGGATAATAGTTAATCAAATTATTATCAACTAAACCTAATGTATTTTCTACAGTTGTATGAAGGTTCATGTATTCTTCGTTATACATTAAAGATTCTGAAGCAGTAGAATTATTATCATTATTTTTTCCTTCTGTACTCTCATGTAGGTTACCAGGAAATATAATTAAAACAATCCCAATCATTATTAATAATCCTGCTAAACAAAATATAATTATTGCAATTTTCTTTGATTTCACAAACATTCTCCTTTACCAACTAAAATATAACGAATAGTATCCTACCAGCAAAAACTTAAATCAACATAATCATTTCTTTGCGAAGTACAATTACCTGCAACATCACAAATAGTTTGACTATATCCAATCCATTGACCTTTGTTTGCAAAAATATCAACTCCAGCCTGTTGACCATTATAATTTAACTCTGGGAAATCCGTATTATTTCTATCATCCCAAGCACTAGCATAACGCATTCCAAGACCAGATCCAGTATCCTGAAAATATATACTAATATAATTACGGCTACCATTTCCCCAAGGATCACCACAGGCAGATTCAAAACCAGTGTATTGCGGTGCCGTCCAGTCAATCATATATCGTAAAGTTAAAACATCACTTACATTTCCAGCATTGTCAATAACTCGATATTGACTAGTTCGATTCATCTCACCTAGCCACCACTCCTGCCAGTAATTTTCCGTATGCCATCCGTCACCATCATTATACTGTACTTCTTTAACATCGCTTCCACCACTATCATTAGGATATAAATAACGCCATATTCCATTACGAGACCAAGTACCCTGTGCATATTCAGCCCAAGTAGTATCGTTTTTTAATGAATAACCAAGTGTAGGTTTTGTCTTATCTATGCTTATCGTAAACATATTCGAAATATCACTAACATTTCCTTGCTTATCTACAGCCCTAACATAGAAATTCCAATTACCTTCCCAACTAATAGTAACCGTCATCGAAGATCTATCACTATTAAAGCTTTGTTGCCAATGTGCAGAATCATAATCATAATCTCTCTGCCACTTTACCAAATCATGAGAATATTCATAGTGATCAATTCCTACAGTACTCGTAGAACTCATCGTAATCGTAACATTTTGATTAGTCCAACTTCCACTTGAATAACCATGTAAATTAATCGTTGGTTTAGTAGGTTTACAACTCTGCGTATTACATGCTACATTTTGTGTTACTACTCCACAACTTGCACCGGTATAAGCATCCTTTTGTTTCTTTTCTTGCTTAAGTGTTCCTCCACCACAAGTGACAGAGCAAGACCCTTTATTATACCATCCTCCATTATCAACTTTTGTAGTACAATTTTTATATACTTTATAAGATAATCTTTTATTTGTCTTATGTCCTACTTCATCTCGTACTGTTACATACACATATTTAGTACTACCATCATAACTTCCTGGAAGCGTCCAATTAGACTGACTCTTATAAGAGGTCCAACTTCCCCCTTTTTCATATCCTGTATTAGAAATATACATATCCAAATTAGCAGCAGTTGTTACATTATCACTAGCTGTTAAATTAATATAAACATTCTTAGATTGAAATCTATTATCTCTAGATGTAATATTTCCACTTAAGGATGGTGCAGTTTTATCAATTTTAAAATAATATTTACTACTCCAATTACTTGCTGTTCCAGCTTCATTGACAGCTCGAATACAATAAATACTATTTTTATCTTTATTATAAGTATAACTACTTGATAAATTACCACTCTTTTTTCCTGTACAATTTTCAGAATACTCAAAATGATCAATTGGTGATGTACTTCCAGTTGCCTTAAATTCACCCCACCATAACGTATTAGATGTCCATTTATTTTGATTAGTTTGTACAGCACCTTTACTATTATCTTTACGAATTTTTGATGTTGGTACATTTGGTTTACTCTTATCTAGATATACGTCTACCGTACATGTTCTAGAATTACCAGCATTATCTTTAATAGTAAAGGTATGTGTCGTTGTCGTTTTTGTAAATTCCTTAGAATATGGATTTTGTACACATCCACTAGCATCATCTTTACATTCTTGCTTAATTGTAAAATTTTGATTTGTCCAATTAGTTTTTGCTCCCTCTGCGGTTCCACAGGTTGGTTTAACATTATCTATTTGATATAATCCTGCTTTCTTAGATAAAAGTGATGCATTTCCTAAGGCATCTTGTATTCCACTCGTCGTACTAGATGACCAAGGTTCCACAACTAAATTATACTGTCCTGATGTTGTTGGAACATTCTTCTCTGGAATCTGATAAGATACTTTAGAAGTTCCCTTCTTATTTTTATAACTATATTGATAAGTCTTTCCAACTTTCTTTCCAGAAGAATCTGTCCAATAATACTTAATTCCTGTATTTCTATTTAAACCACTTGGATCTTCTACTTTAATTTTTACTTTAATATTTTTAGATTGTGTCCAATTATATTTTTCAGGTGTAATAGTCACAATAGGAGCTTCCGTATCTGGTTTATTCTCACAGGCAAAAGCACCATCAATCCTATCTTCATAAACAATTTCCCCGCTCTCTCTGCAAACAAGAGAAGCTTCATATTTATATGCCGTATTTACCTTACGCACCTCAACATAAGTTTCTTCATCATCACTACAAGTAATAGTACTACTAGCAAAATCCTTAACTAAACTTCTATTTTTTAAATCTGAATATTTCAAAGTAATACATCCAGAATTATTATTACCAAACAAATCTTTCGCATTACTATCAATATACAACTTAGCCCCTCTAACAATAGCTTCTTTATACACCTCAAATTTCCTATCTCTGTTAGCTTCTTGAATCTTAGAAACTTGCGGTAAAGCAAGTATCAAAATAACACCTATAATCGCAATAACTACAATAAGTTCAATTAAAGTAAAACCGTATTTTTTATTTTTCTGCAACAAATTCACACAATCAACTCCTATAGTATCTACTATAAAATCATATCAACAAAAGAATAGATATGTCAATAAAGAAAGAAAAAATAGTTAATACTATAAATGGAAATAATAAGTGTCCGCACATCTAATTACCTAAGTGTAAGTGATTTTATTGATTTAATAGTAACATG
>CALVVW010000033.1 GCA_944364005.1 uncultured Bacilli bacterium
AGAAGTGTCAGAGGGAAATTTAGAGGTTGTTGATGAAGTAATGCAATTATTTAGGAGGTATTCTTCATGAAAAAGGTGCAATTAAAGGTAGATGGTATGACTTGTAGTGCTTGCTCTAGTGGACTTGAGAAATATTTAATGAAGCAGACAGGAATATTTTCTGCTTCTGTTAATTTGATTTTGGGAATGGTTACGATAGAATATGATGATTTATCTATTGAACAGTTACAAAAGTATATTTCGCAAGCAGGTTTTTCTAGTCCAGGGGAGTATTCTTATACTGATGATAGTAAAGTGTATAAACTTCAAAAACGTAATTTGTTTATTTTTGCTATTTTACTATTATTATTGATGTATTTTTCCATGGGTCATATGTTGTCTTTGCCGGAGATGTTTTCTCCTATGGAATATCCTATTTTTTATGGTTTGGTATTATTTTTCTTTTCTTTTCTTTTTGTGATTTATGGCTTTGCTATTTTAAAAAGCGGATTGTTAAATTTGATACATCGTATGCCTAATATGGATACTCTGGTACTTTTTAGTGTGTTTTTTAGCTTTTCTTATAGTATTTATAGTTTTATAGAGATTTGTTTAGGTAATACTTTGTTTTTACATGAGTTATATTTTGAGTCTGTTGCGATGGTAATTTATTTTGTAAAGCTCGGTAGATTTATTGAGAATATTAGTAAAAATAAGACTACTAGTGCAATTCAGAATTTGGTGACGATTACTCCTAAAACGGCGGTTATGAAAAAGGGTGATAATTTCGTTTCTGTTACGCTAGATGAAATTAAAGTGGATGATATTTTAGTATGTCGTCCTCAGGAGAAGTTTGCAGTTGATGGAGAGGTTGTTGATGGAGAATCGCATGTAGATGAGGCGTTTATTACTGGCGAGAGCGTACCGGTATTAAAGAAGATTGGTAGTACGGTACTTGCTGGTTCTAGGAATTATGATGGTGTAGTCGAGTATAAAGCAAAAAAGATTGGTAAGGAATCTACTGTTTCTAGTATTGTTAGTATGGTCGTTGAATCTTTAGGAAAGAAGAATAAAATAGAGAGAATTGCTGATAAGATTAGTAGTTATTTTGTACCATTTATTGTTTTGGTTTCTGTTATTACTTTTGTTATTAAGTTATTACTGGGATTTGGTTTTTCAGCTAGCTTTCATGCTTTTGTTACAGTATTAGTGATTGCTTGTCCTTGTGCTTTAGGTCTTGCTGTTCCATTAGTTATTAGCGTCAGTTATGGTCTTTGTGCTAAAGTAGGCGTGATTGTGAAATCGGGAGATGTATTAGAATATATGCGACAAGTAGATAAAGTAGTCTTTGATAAGACTGGTACACTTACGTATGGTAAGCTACAGGTATATCACGTTTTTTCTTATCTTGATAATTCTTATTCTATTTTAAGAGTGGTAGGAAGTTTAGAAAGCTTTTCTACTCATCCGATTGCTTCTGCATTTTCTAAGAAGGATTTGCTTCCTGTTTCAGATTTTTCTGATATTCCTGGTATGGGAATTGAAGGAGTGATTGATTCTGAGCATTATTATGTTGGAAATAAAAAATTACTTAAAAAGTTAGGAATTAGTGATTTTCATGAGAAGGATTATAAGGAATTAGTCAGTGCAGGTTGTAGTATTTTATATTTAGTAAAAGAGAAGGAAGTTGTTGGATTAATTGGTGTTCGTGATACTGTTCGTCCTGATATGAAAAATGTTATTTCTCGTTTAGAGAGTTTAGGTATTACTACGGTGATGCTTACTGGAGATAATTTAGATACGGCTAGAATTGTCGCGAAGGAATTAGGAATTAGTGAGATTCATGCGGATGTTTTACCGAAAGATAAAGCATCTATTATTCAAGGCTTTGTTGCTTCTGGTAATAGAGTTGTCATGGTTGGAGATGGTGTGAATGATGCAGTTAGTTTGGTAGAAGCTACTGTAGGTATTAGTATTAGTGATGGTACTGATGTTGCAAATGATGCCAGTGATGTTATTTTGATGAATCATAATTTATCTAATTTATTAGATTTTATTGATATTAGTCGTAAGTCTAACCGTGTTATTATGGAAAATTTGTTCTGGGCATTTTTCTATAATGTATGTATGATACCAGTTGCAGCAGGATTATTAGAACCCTTTGGTATTGTTTTAAATCCTATGCTTGCTAGTGTTTTTATGACTATTAGTAGTTTAACTGTTGTTTTTAATTCTTTAAGACTTAGATGGATGGTGGGATAATGGAAGTGAAGTTTAATAAATTAATACCAGAACTTAGTGTTTCTGATATTAATAAAAGTAAAGAGTTTTACTTATCTATAGGATTTTCGATTGTCTATGAGAGAGTCGAGGATAAATTTTGTTTTTTAGAGTTAGATGGTAATCAACTTATGATTGAAGAAGTAAATAATCATTGGAATACGGGAGAGTTAGAATATCCTTATGGAAGAGGAATTAACATTAGTATGGAAGTTAATGATATCGATAAGATTTACGACTTGGTTCAGAGAAATCATTATCCCTTATTTCGTGATATGCAAATAGATGAGTATCGGGTAGACGATAGGGTTTATTCTGATAAACAATTTTTAATTCAAGATTTAGATGGATATTTATTAAGATTTACAAATTAGGAGGATTTTTATGTTTAAGAAAATAAATAAAACTATTTATATAGAAGGAATGAAATGTGAAGGTTGTGTTAATCGTGTTAAAAATGTTTTATCTGTTATTCCTGGAGTAAAATCTTGTTCTGTTAGTTTAGAAGATAAGAAAGCAGATTTGGTATTAACAAAAGATATTGATGATTCTGTGTTCCAAGAAAAAATAGAAGCGTTGGGATTTACTTTGAAATAATTTTTTTGTATTATAATTATTACAATTTGTTATAGAGGGAGATTTTGCTATGGATATGATTAAAAATTTGAAGGTCACTCCTACTTCACAGATTTTACTTGCTGATTACCGAGGAGATATTTCTTTAAAAGATAAGGATGTTTCTCGTGCTTTTATGAGAAGATTAGAAAAAAAGTATAAACTGAGAGCTGATACTATTGATAAAATTATTCAGCAAGATTATGAAGTGTTTTCTAAAAGAGGAGATAATGTTCGTGATTATGCTTTTTGTCAAGATACTAATGTATATGATAGATTAGATATTGTATACGATTATATTCAACCACAAGAGCATGAACAATGGTTTTTGGTTACA
Organism: uncultured Bacilli bacterium; assembly: GCA_944364005.1. The sequence continues at coordinate 3,212 of CALVVW010000033.1, forward strand.
AAGAGATTTTTAAATTTTACTTTTAGTGAACTTGCTGTTTCCATTGGAATATTTTGTAATTTGGAAACTTTTCACAATACTAAATATTCTAAATTACAAAAAATGAATACTGATTATCAAACTTTAAGTAATGAGGAAAATATCAGAGATTATTATCGATTCTTGAAATTAGCAGCTCGTTGTCGATTACTTCAGAAAATAGATCATAATTCTTCTGTTGTTAGGCCTTCTTTTAAGGATGTTACTAGAGCTGCTACGGTTGTTTTATATGAAAATCCTTGTTCTGTGTTGAGTCAAGAGTGGAATACTTTTAAGCAAGATAGTGATTCTTATGATAAAGAAATGCAATTAATAAAAAAACATCCTAATATGGAGCAAATTTATAAAAATAAAAGACTTTAATGAGTCTTTTTTAATGAAAATTTCGTTTGTTTACATAATTTTATATTTGTGTTATGATTGATTTACGTTTTATTCAGGAGGATAATTATGAGTCAATTAGTTAAAAACTTAAAAATGATGCCTACTTCTGAAATTTTATTTTCAGTGTATAAGGATGATATGTTTTTAGAGGATAGTAGAGCATCTAAAATTTTAAAGGATAGATTAGAAAAGAAATATAAACTAAGTCCTTTTCGTTCTATGGAAATTATTAAAGGTGATAAAAAAGTATTTAAGAGAAGAGGAGAGAGAGAAGAAGATTATGCTTTTATGCCAGGTCATACTTTAAGTGATACTTTAAATATTGTTTATAAAAATCTTTTACCTATTGATTATGGCTTTGATATTTACAAACGTTTTTCTCATTTAGCTTTTAGCGAGTTAGCAATGTTACCTGTTATTTTTGATAAATTAGAACATCAGTATCAGATGAGATTAGAATTAGCACAGAATAGTGTAGGTGTTTCTCGTGAAGATTGTTCTTTAGAGGTGCAAATGGTAGATTATTTTCGCTTTTTAAAAGAGACTTCTTGTGAATATCTTCTTTTGCAAGCAGACTACGGACTTGGTGTTTTGCAACCTTCTAAACAAGCTGTTTCTAAAGTAATGAAAGTTTGTAATTATGAGTATGGAAAGATAGCAAGTGGAGATTGTTTACTTGCTGATGATTTAAAGGAGGTTGCTTTTAATCCAAATTCTGCAGTTATTGATTGTAGATTAATTAAGAAATATCCTAATTCAGAACGTATTTTTATGAGAAGAAATGGAGGACAGTAGTATGAGTTTTTGGAATGTTAAAAACTTAAGTTTAAAAACTGTTCCTACTTCTAAACTTCTTTTTTATGCTATTTATCGTGAGCAAAGTAGATTTCCCAAAGAGGATATTGATAAAGAAATAGATAGACGAATCTATAAAAAAGGTTTTGATAGTATTGTTGAGAGAGATTTTGATATTATTCAATCTAGAGGTAGTAATTTAGATGATTATACTTTTGATTTTAGTCGAGGATTAGTAGGGACTACAGAGAGTATTTATAGTCATATAAAGCCTTATCATGAAGATATTTATGAGCAACTGAATGGTTTTACTTTTAGTGAGCTTGCTTTAGCAGGCCTTTCTTTTTCTTCTTTTTCTTCTTTATATAAAGCCCGTGATAAAGTAGTAAAACAAGAGTTAAGAGAAGGTCTGTCTAGAATTCATTCTAAAGCCAAGATTTCTGATTTTAGAAAAGATAATGTGGATAGAGTTGTTGCCCTTAGTAAATTACAAGAAGAAAATCATGATATGATGATTTATTTTGATTCTATTTCTTTATCTTTTGCTAATGTCGTTTGTCCTTCTTTTCTTTTAGATTATATTGGTGAGTTGATGATTTTTGATAAATTAGATAATCCTATTTCTTCTTATGTAGAAGAATATAAAAATCTTAATAATGATGTTTATTATAGGGATTTAAGTATTGCGAAAAGGTATCCTAAAATATATGTGAAGAAGTAGTTTTTGGAGGTAGTATGGGATATATTCAATATTTAAGACAGTATGTAGGACATAGTCCAATTTTAACAGCAGGTACAGGTTTATTAGTTTTTAATGAAAAGAATGAAGTGTTGATGGAACTTCGTACAGATTTTAATTCTTGGGGATTTCCTGGTGGTGCAATGGAACTTGGTGAGAGTTTTGAAGAGACTGCTTCAAGAGAACTTGAGGAAGAGACAGGGCTTGTTATTGATGATATGAAGTTACTTGAAGTATTATCTGGTAAAGATACTTATCGGGAATATCCTAACGGGGATAAGTTATATGATATTACGGCCGTTTTTGAAGTTCGTAAGTATCATGGAACATTAAAAATTGGTGATGATGAGTCTAGAGAATTACGATGGTTTTCTTTAAAAGAGATGCCTAATAATTTGTCTCCTATGACTGAGAAGTATTGGAGTAAGATTCAAAAATATTATCAAGAGTATTTATAGTTTTATTTGGGAAAGTGATAGAATGTCTAAAGTTAGTAATGTTTTAGAAATGTTAGAATTACTCAGTAGTGGTCGTAAGTATCAGATAGCAGAACTTGCTGAAAAGTTAGAAGTTAGTCCTAGAATGATTCGTGTTTATAAGGATGAATGTGAAAAAGCAGGTATTTATATCGATACAGTGAAAGGACCTTATGGAGGATATGTTTTAAGACAGGATGTTTGTGTTCCTAAGCGATTTATTACACCTTCTTCAATTGATGTTAATGATAAGACTATTTATAATTTGATTAATAGGGCAATTAAGAATAAAACTAAATGTTTATTAGAGTATTATTCTAAAGATAGAAAAAATATTTCTAAAAGAGTGATTCATCCTTATGAGTTGATCTTATTTGGAAATGAATGGGGCGTTGCAGCTTATTGTGAGTTAAAGAATGAAATTAGACATTTTTATCTTAAGCGTATTAAAAGTATTGAATTATTAGAAAAAAATTAAACTGACATATATATTACCTCTTCTTTTGGTATATTGATATTGAAAGAAGAGGTTTTTATTATGCTAAAACATGTTTATACAGAGCCAGCGGAAGTTAATTTTTCTAAGTTAGAAGAAAGGTTATTACAAGTTAATGATGAAATAACACGGACGAATTTTCAGTTTAGTAGACGACTTCCTAGTTTGTTAAGAAAGATGCCAACATTAATTATGGCAACTGGTGGTTCTGTTACTTCTGCTAAGTATTTAAAAATGTTTTTAGAAAGTAAGGGGATATTGTGTGAAGTAATTGAGCCTAGGGATTATTTTTATAAACAAAATATTTCTTCTTATCAGAGATTAATAGTTTTGTCTAATAGTGGTAAATCCAACGGAATGTTAGATGCTTTAAGAATATTTCCAGGGAAAGCTACTTTAATTACTAGTGAATATGTTATGCAAGATGAAGATTATAGCTGGGAAGGGGATAGGAAAGTTTCTCTTTTTGATACTATTTATTGGAGTAATGGTTTTTATCTTGATAATAAAGAAAAGAGTTTTATCTCGATTATTCCTACGCTTGGACCTAATTTGATGTTTTTAGAGTTAGAATATTTATTAGAAAAGAAAAAGGATGAATTAACGAAGGAAGATTATATAATAATTAATAATAAATTAAAAGAAATTATATCGAAAAGTAGAGAAAGAGTAGGACGACTTGATTTTGATTTTAAAGATACAAACTTAATTCAGGTTTCTAGTGGTTATGATACAAAAGTTTCTTCTTGTATTTTGGAGTCTAATATGATTGAGACTGGAACAACGAGTGTTTGTGTTCATGATAAGGGTTCTTATTGTCATGGAAGAAGTAATTTATTATTTCAAAATCCTGATAGTCCTATGATATATTTAACTCATCAAATGAAGTCTTTTGATTATGAACTACTTCATTTATTTATGAAGGAATATCCTAATATATTTTTATTTCATACTTTAGACGAAGAACAAAATGTTTTTTGGAAAGAATTTTATTTGTCTTTACAAATGTATTATTTATCTAAAAAAATTGCTACTGATAAAGGGATTGATCTTACTATGCCTGAATATAATCCTGAAATGGTAAAAAAATTATATAAGTATAAAGGAGAAATGTGATATGGAAAAGTTAGTTTTTGTTTCTGGAAATTCTGGTAAAATAAGCTCTGTTATAATGTATGCGCAGTTAAGGAAAATTCCGGTTTATTATTGTTCTTTAGATTTTTTAGAACCTAATGTTAATGATATTTCTTATATTTCTAAAAAGAAGGCAAAAGCTGCGTACCAAGAACTTGGACTTCCTTGTTTTGTGTCTGATAGTGGTTTTTATATTGATCATTATCCTAATCATCCAGGATATCCGGGAGCTTTTGTAAAAAGAAGTAAAGTGAGCTCTGATGTTGAAAAGTTACTTCAAGATATGAGGAAAGTAGAGGATAGAAGTTGTAAGTTTGTCGATTGCATTACTTATTATGACGGGTGCCAGTTTGTTCATTTTTTTGAGGAACATCATGGAGTACTTGCAACAGAGGTTTGTGGAGATGATATGAGAGGGGCTAAATCTAATTTATGGAAAGTATTTATTCCAGAAGGATATCATTCTACACTTGCTGGTATGGCTTCTAAGGAGAAGTTACAATATAAAAAGGAAAATGAAAAAAAGAGTGCGATTTTACAATTTTTAGATTGGTATCAGGAAAATAGATTAAATGAGGAAAAAGATAATAAGGAAGAAATAAGAAATTTTTTTGATTGGCTAGAAGAGTTTACTGTTACTTATCCTAGATTTTCAGATAATCAATGGTTGTATTCTCCTTATGATATTTCTCCTAATAGTCATATTCAATTGCAGTATCTTCCTCATATTTTTGATTTTTTAGAATTATATTCTAGTGTTTATCATATTCCTCCTGAGGATGATGTGGGTGGACAATATTATGCAGTTAAATATCATGATAAATTTTATGCTATTGGCCAGGGAAATAGTTTTGGCTCTTATTATGGAGTAGGTGTGCTTGATGATGTTTCATCTGAAAATGTTATTGATATCGATGAAGTTTTAATTCATAATATACAAAAAAAGAAAAATTAGTTGTTATCTATTTTTTCTTTGATTTTAGTATATTCTTTGATTAATATTTCTTCTATTCCTTTTTTACAATTCGCTGGAGATGTACTTGATAAAGGTATATCTTCTATTTTTGTTTTGGGATAGATATATTTTTTATATAACTGATGAGCTTTGGTTCCAGTTGTAAAGATAGTCTTAATATTTGAGTTTTTTAATATTGGTTTTAAATTATTTGGTATTACATTTTTAATAGAGGCATCACTTGATGAAGAAATATCACATTCTTTTACTACATCAAATAAGGCAATATGATGTTTTTTTAGAAAGTTGATTTTTTCTTCTTTGGTATTACCAATTTTTTCTTTAAAGACTTTTTCTAGTGTACTCCAGAATCTATTTTTAGGATGTCCATAATAAAAACCTATTTCTCTCGATTTAACGGAAGGAAGACTTCCTAATATTAATACTTTGGATGATTCGTCATAAATTGGTTTTAGTGTATGTTTTACTTTCATTTTATCACCTAGTGTTTACTATAACTTTCTTTTGTATTCTTTTCAAGTTTTTTAATATTTTTACATATATTTTATTGGTGATGTTATGAATAATGGAATACAAGTTATATATCCGAGGACTAAATATTTAACTTTAAATCAGAAAATGCAAGAGTTTTTAGAAAAAATAATTTGTGAGTTTATGAATTATGCTAAAGAACCAATTCAGGAGAATTTTACTTATACTTTAGATGTTTCTCATGATGAATATCGTTATCAAGATTATTTATCTGTTGTTTTTTATGTTTCATTTTATACTGGTGGTGCTCATCCTGAACATAGAATTTCATCTTTCGTTTATGATATTTCGTGTGATAAGATTATTACTATTCATGATTTAGTACGAGAAAAGGAACATTTACTTTCTATTTTATCTACTGAAAGTAGAAAAATTCTTTCTAAGAATCCTAATATTCGAGATCAAGAATTATTATTTGCAGGTACTAGTCCAGAGGAATCTAATTTTCAAACTTTTGTCTTTACTTCTCATGGTATGATGATTTATTTTCCTGAATATCAGATTGCTCCTTATTCTTCTGGAGCCTTTAAAATAGTAATTCCTTATGATCAATTATAAATAAAATCCTAAAAGTTTTTAATTTTTAGGATTTTTTATAGTAGTTACTGTATAGTTTGTAAAGTCTAGTGATTGTATTAATTTTTTAAACTCTTCAAAAGAGAATTTTTCTATATCTTCTATGGTATCTGGATAGGGATAGTTAAAATCTACTATGTTTCCAATTAATGGGCTTATCATAGAAGAAAGATTTTCTTCTCTTAATATAATTTCTAGTATGGTATTTTTTTTATCTATTTCAAATAACTCTTTGTCTAACGTTGGATTTTTAAATTCTTCTATGATACTATTTACTAATTCTTCTTTTTTATCTGTATAACTTCCTATTGATAAAAGTAGATAATTTTCTAATTGTTTTTTTGATTTGTTTATACTACTAGTTATAATTTTATTTTTGATTACTTTTTTATATAAAGGTGATGATACACTGGTAGTCATTTCCATAAAGTAATAAATATAAAAATCTAATTTTAATTGTTCTAAGTTAGATAAATGATCTAGTGATATTTTATATGTTACTTCTGTATAAGTTTTGGGTGTTGGAAAAAGTAATTCATCTTCTTGTTTAACGACTTCTTTTTTTTCTTTTATATTTATTTTTTCTACTTTGTGTTTTGGTGTTTTTATGTTTTTTGTTTCTTCTTTTATTGTTTTTAATACTTGTTCTTTATTAAAGTTACCAGCAACTATGATTATTTGATTGGATGGTTGATAGAATGCTTCATAGCATAATTTGATGTCTTCTAAGCTTATATTTTTTACTTCTTCTATTGTTCCACCTGTTGTTTTAAAGGATAAAGAATGAAAACAGTTATTTAGTACTTTAATATCTTCATGATAAAACTTATTGTTTTCTTTTCCTCTAATTTCTTGATAGATAGGTTCTTTTAATTTGTTTAAATTTTCTTTTGTAAAGACAGGAGAATATATGCAATTTAGTAATGTTTTTATGCCAAATTCTATATTATCTACAGTATCGAAAAAATATCTTGTTATTTTTCCTTGTGTACAAGCATTACTATTCATGTCGTGTTGTCCTAGTATTTCTATATAGTTTCCATATTTACTACATTCTACTAAGTAATGTTCTAATACATGGGCTATGCCATCAGAAAAGTGGTAGTCTATGTTATCAATTTTGTAGTCTTTTGACATTCCACCAAAAAAAGTAATTAATTGGAAAATAGTAGTATGTTTTCTTTTATCTTCATAGAAGTAGATAGTTAGTCCATTAGTTAGTGTTGTTTTTTCTATTTTATTCATCTTGCATCTCCTTTAAAAAATATATTGTGTCTAATTTTAGTCTGGATAAGAATTCTAGTAAGTCTTCTTCTGTTACTTTTGTTAAGAGGTCATAGCTTTCTTTATCGGTGTATGCTATATCTAGTTTTTTATATATTTCATTTGTTAATATGGAATATTTATTATCAAGACTTCTAATTAAAATTGTTTTTCTTCTACGTGTAATTTTTTCTATTAGAGATTTTATTTCTTTTCCTTGTTTTATATCATTCATCACTTCTAATATTTTTTCTAGGGCTAAATCTTTATTTTTAGGATTGACATAGGCTGTTATTTCAAAGATTCCGAAGTTAGGATAGAAAGTTGCGGATGATGAGTAGACTAAGTTATATTCATCTCTTAATTTTTTATTTAATAGTCTTGTTGATTGTGATGTTAAAATGTTTTTTAGTAAACCTAAGAGAATGGTGTCTTCTTTTTTCATATTTTCTACTTTATATACTAAGGATAGACTAGAGTCTTTAAACTGTTTTTCTTCTATTATTTCTTGTGGCGTTATTCTAAAAGGGTTTAGGTAATGTCTGTAATTTGTTTTTAATGTTTCTTGTTCTTTTAGTGTAGGAAAATATTTTTTTATGATAGGTAGTATAGTATCTTTTTCTATATTTCCTAGGATAAAAATAAGAGGATGATTGTTCTTTATTTTTTCTTGATAAAACTTATATAATTCTTTTGAGGTTAGTTTTTCTATTAGGTCTTGATGATCATATAGTGATCTAGAAAATATTCCTTCATTATCTACTAATTTATGTAGTCTTTTGGTTTGATAGGCATGGAAGGATTTATCTGTATTTTTTAATTTGATTAGTAAATTTTCTTTTTCACGTTCTAATTCAAAATTATCGAATTCTTCATTTATTAATTTAGGATGATAAAGACATTTTTCTAGGAAAGATATTTGTTTTTCGACATAGTCTTTCTTTAGTGTTAATTTATCAGGAATTACTAAATAGAAAGCAAAGGAATTGGTTGTTCCTACTGTTATTTGTTTGGCAAAATAATCTACGATGTAGTTTTCTTTTAATGCTTTTTGGAATTCTTCTTCTGTAGGATATTCTTCGTTCATATACATTAGCATGGCAGGTAGTAATGCTTGTTTTGCTAGTTCTTCTATTTTTTCTTGATAGGGAAATATTACTGATATTATGATGGTTTCAAAGTTTTCATTTTTTATTAAAGTTGGATTTGTTATTGTTATCTCTTTCATAAAAACACCTCAGTTTTATTTTATCATATATTTTGATATACTAGTAATTAATTAGGAGGAGTTATGAAAGTAATTACGATTAAGCAACCGTTTGCTACTTTGATTGCTGAAGGATTAAAAAGATAGGAATTTCGAACTTGGAAGACAAAGTACCGTGGAGATATTTTAATTCATGCTGGTAAAAGTGTGGATAAGAAAGCTATGGAGAAATTTTCTGGTTTAGGACTTAGTTATCCTACTGGATGTATTTTAGCGAAAGCAACTATTACTGACTGTGTAGCAATCGATGATAAAATGAAGAAAAAATTAAATTTAGAGGATCCTCTTGTTTATTCTGGAGTTGTTAAAGATTCAAGTTGGATAGGATATGGATTTCAACTTGAAAATATAGAAAAAATAGATCCTATTTATATTAATGGAAAACTAAGCTTCTGGGATTATCCATATGAGGAAAAATAAGTGTTTCTTTTCTTGTTTTGTTCTTGTATAATAGATTAAAGGAGGGATATTATTTATGAAATGTCCAGTTTGTAAGGATGTAACCTTATTAATGTCAGAAAAAAGAGGCGTGGAGATTGATTATTGTCCAGAGTGTCGTGGAATTTGGCTTGATCGTGGAGAGTTAGATAAATTAATTGAAAAAGAAGAAAAAACTTATCAAGAAGCTCGTGGAAATAATTATGAATATGAAGAAGATAGAAAAGATGCTAAGAAGTCGAGTCATACTAAGAAAAGAAAAAGAGAATCTTTCTTAGGTGAAGTTTTTGAAATGTTTGGTGATTAATTATGAATAAAATTGATGTTTTAATTAATCAATCAATCAATCTTATTTTATTGCTACCTTAGTATATCATTCTTTCAAAAGGTAATATACAAATGATAGAAATATTTAATGGAAGGGTAGTTTTTTGCTATAATAGTTTTAGGTGGTATTATGATTAAAGAAAAAGTAAGTGAAGAGCTTCTTTTAGCAATTGCTCCTTGTTCTATGTTTTGTAGTACTTGTACTGGTTGTAGTTATGGTGATATTAGTTATCATGCTAAGGAATTATTACATTTGTTGGAGGGGCATCAGGAGTTTTTAGATCAGAATTTGAAAGATCAGTATCGACATAAGTTAGATGATTATTTAGTATTTCACAAGAAATTAAAGAAATATGCTAATCCTAAATGTAGCGGGTGTAGAAATCAAAGAGCAAGTAGTTGTTGCATTAAGGGTTGTTTTATTCCAGAATGTACACAAAAGCATCATGTTTTATTTTGTGCTCAGTGTAGTGAGTTTCCTTGTGATAAGGTAAATGAAAGTGTTTATAAAAAGTCAACTATTAAGAAATGGTTAGATGGTAATAGTGAAATTAAAAAATATGGTATCAATACATATTATCAAAGAAATAGAAATAGACCTCATTATATTGATTATGTAAAAGATAAATGATATTGATTGTACTTTAAAGAATGTTTAAAGAAGTAAAATGAGTTGTAGAAGAGTTAGATAGGTGATGTTTTTGAAAGAGGAAATACTAAAAAAGGTGGATATTTTATATGCGATGTGGAAGCAGGGATTACTTGGTGGTGAAGTGATGCCAGAAGATTCTAATCCAAGTTTACCTCAGGAGTCGTTAGAAAATTATTTGTATTTTACTTTGCCTATGGCATTAAATTATCAAAGAAATTCTTATGATTTATGGAAGGCAGCTAATAAGACATATCAAGATAAGGAGACTCAGTTTGTATTTTTTCCTAAAGAAGTATTGAAGCATTCTTTTCTTGAAGTACAAGCTGCTTTAATAAAATATAAAGTAGCATTACAGAAAAATAAACAAACAGAAATATGGATAGCGTTATGTCAAACTTTTGTAGATTTTTTTGATGGTGATATTCGGAAATTATTCGATACTTTTCATAATGATGTAGATAAAATACGAGAGTTTGTTCAGAAAACAGAAAAAAAGAGATTTCCTTATTTATCAGGAACAAAAATATGTAATTACTGGTTGTATGTTATTTGGCAATATACAGATAGAGAGTATAAAAATATTGAGAGTTTAACTGTTGCTCCTGATACGCATGTTTGTAAGTCTACTTATCACTTAGGTTTAATTACTGAGGAAGAGTTTTTGTCTAGTCATGTACAAGAAATCGTTATTGCTCGTTGGGAAGAGGTGTTTCAGGGAACTAAATACAAGCCAATTGATATTCATACAGCATTATGGTTATGGAGTAGAAATGGATTTGCAGAGTTAGATGAGAGAGTGTTACAACATGATTTTAGAAAGCGGTGACTATCTTGAATATCGATTATCAAAGATGTAGAAAAATAGTGTTGCTATTAAAGAAATATTTTCAAAATCAAAATAATCTTGCCATTATAGAATATCCTGTTAATATTACTTATGGAACGAATGAATAATATATATGTTTTACTCTTGTTTATTAGATTATGGTATGCGCTCTAAAATATATCATCAAAATTTAATTCATACTTATATGAAATATCCTTGCATTTTTAATCCTAACTATGTTGTTACTATGTCAGAAGAAGAACTTAAGGATATTTTAGTTTTTCATGTTCATCCTAGATATCCTAACGTTGCTGTTAAAAAGTGGATGATGTTATCGCAAGTATTAATAAAGTATGACAGTTTTTTGTATTATTTAAAATCTTTAGAAAGTGTTCGCTCTTTAGAACAATTTATAAAAAGTATTCCAGGGTATGGTCAAAAAACTGGAGGATTATTAATTAGAATTATATGTGATTCTAAGGTTTGTAATTTTAAGGAAGATTTAGAAATTATCCCTATTGATAGCCATGATATAGATATTAGTTATTTTACTGGTATTATAGATTCTAAGAAGTTAAATTCGAAAGATATTAAATGTTTATCTGATACTTATATTATGGTTGGAAAAGAGTTAATGGTAGATGCTAGTACTATTGATAAATATTTATGGGAAGTAGGAAATAGTTTTTGTAATAAGAAAAAATGTGAGGATTGTCCTTTATAGAAAGTCTGTAATGTTGGTAATCAAAACGATATTTAATTTAGATGTTAGTTCTTTCTTATATGCAAAATATATTATAGAATATGGTTATTATATAGAATGTTTTAATGATTATATATTTTGAAAATAACTGGTAGAAAAATATTAGAAGGTAAGTGTGTAAATGTTATATGCATTTGAAGTTATTATTGGAAAATTAATGATTTGAAAGTAAGGAGAATTTATTATGAATGTTTCATTTCGAGATGCTCAATTGGATGATAAAGAATTTATTTTAGAAGCACATAAAGAGATTAATCAAGTTTCAGGACTTAGTGAAAGTCATTTTTCTGAAAATATTGATCGAGATTTATTTCAAAATAAAATATGTAAAGTAATTATTGCTGAAGTGAATAGAGAATGTGTTGGCTTTCTTTTATACTCTTATTTATATTTTGCTGATTCTGGTTGTGGTATCTATTTATCACAGGCTTATGTAAAAGATGAGTATAGAAAACAGGGATTATTAAGGCAGATGTTGGAAGAATTAGAAACTAGAGAAAAAGACTGTAATTTTATTATGGATTTTGTTGGTAAGGAAAATAAAGTTATGATGCAAGCTTTAGGTAAGTTAGGATTTGTCTCTTCTGATATGATTACTTATTATAGAAAAATTAGAAAGTAGAGAAGGCGTATGGAATTTAGAAAAATTACAAAAACTAATTTAGTTATTGCTAGTAAAATTCAAAATGAAATATTTCCTATGGAAGATGGAACAGAGAATTTTATTGAGTGTATTGAAAAGAATCCTTATCGAAAAGAAATGGATTATTATCTTGTTTATGTTGGAAATGTTCCTATTGGAGTTACTGGAATTTATTCTTATCATGAATATCCTAATGATGCTTGGCTTGCTTGGTTTGGTGTTTTACCTAATTTTCGAAACCAAGGATATGGTAATCTTATTTTTGATTGGACGGTTTTGTTAGCAAAGAAAAAAGGGTATCAAACATTACGTCTTTATTCTGATGAAACTTTTAGGGATGCTCATCAGTTATATAAGAAAAAAGGAATGATTTCGGAAGTTTATAATAATCCTGAAGATAAGGATCCTTATGAGCCAGATGGCTTAAAAACTTTTATTTTTTCTATGAGTTTAACGGATAAGAAAATTAATTATTGGAATCATAAAAAGTTAGGGTTAAAAGAGCAAGGCATAAAAGAACGTTTCAGGAATTAACGTTGTCTCTGAATATATTTCTGTAATATAACTAATTTTTAGAGAGTACCGGAGAATATTTTAAAATGTTAGTTTTTTATGAGAATTATGTTTTTTATTATAGTTATAGTATTTGGAGATATTATAGGATTATATACAGTTTGGTAGAATGAGGTTTTAGGAGGAATGAAGAATGGTTCAAAAAAAAGATATTTTTCCTATTGGTATTGGTACTTGGAATATTGATTATAAAAATATAGAAAAAGAAATTCATTCTTTAATATATTCTTTTTCTCAGGGACAAAATTATTTATCTTTATATATGTTATATAATTCTGGTGAAGTTGTAAAAAAGGTAAAGAAATTTATTGACGAAGTTGGTAGAGAAAATTTGTTTATTACTGTTAATTAGGAGCCTGCTATTGTAGATATATCAGATGTAGAGACACAATTAAATGAATATTTGCAGGTTTTAGATCTTCGTTATGTTGATAGTTTGCAATTACATATTCCTGTGTTTTCTAAAATTCCTTTAGTTGAAGTTTATTTGGAAATTCAAAGATTGGTTTCTGTTGGTAAAGTTAGATATATTGGTATTAGTAATGTTAATTTAGAACAGTTAGTTGAAGTTCATGAGGCTGTTTCTGTTGATTTTTTGAAGGGGTTTTTAATTTAGAATGTAAAATCTATGAAGATATTGGTGTATTAGACTATTGTAAGTGTCATAATATACAGTTTGTTTGTTATCAGCCTTTAAGACGTGGTAGAACAGCTAATCGATATTATTTATTACTTTTGGAACTTTCTAAAAAGTATCAGAAAACTCAAAATCAGATTATTCTAAATTGGATATGGAAAGAAAAGCAGTTTTTTCCTTTGGTTAAGAGTACTAATATAGATAGAATTAGCGAGAATATTCATTCTCATTGAATTTTGATATGAGTAGAGAAGATTATGAGAAGATGAATCAGTTTCGAAGTAATGAGTTTGATAGCGTAGTAATTGATTGGAATGGTGCTGGTGGAGTTAGTATTGATCAACTTGCTAATCAATTTGAGTAAGGGTAGGAATTTTATGAAAGAAAAAGAGTTTGATGATTTAATAGAAGCTATGTCTAAGTGTAGAAGGTGTATGTCTTTAAGAAAGAAAAGTGGTAGAGATTGTTCATTAATTAATATATATTGTGATGTTGATTTTGGTAAAAGTATTCCTTCTGTTTGGACAGATTGGTACCGTAGATTAGATTCTTCTATTATGGTTATAGGACAAGATTGGGGACCTTATGCTGATATGGAAAAGTTACATAATTCTTATTTGATTAATCTAACACTTGAGAATTGGGATTATTTAATCAATAGTGAAAAGAGTCTTACTAAAAAGATGCTTATGAAGTATTTATTGGAGTCTGCTAAGATCTCTCATACTTCTATTGATATAGACAATATATTTATTACTAATGCTATTATGTGTGCTAGAAAAGGGAATCTTTATCGAGGAGAGAATATTGATTTATTAAAATCTACTATCTATTGTAGTGATTATTAAAAAAGACAAATTGATATTATTAAACCTAAAGTTATTATTACTTTAGGATATTATCCGTTATTTTCTTTAGCAACTATGTACGGGTTTCATATTAGTCATAGATTATCGGATATTATTCGCGATATGCCAGTTATTAAACAAGATGATTTTGTTATTATTCCGTGTTATCATCCTACTGCTCAGGTGAAAAAAGATGTACAGTTTGAACAATATATGAGAATATGGGATTTTCTTGTTTCTTAGTCGTGTTTATGTGGTATTATCATAATAGAGGTGATATATGATGAATGCGGAGAAGAATAGTTCTTTAGAAAATGGTAATAATAGTCAAAAAAATAATATACTTTTTCTTTCTTCTAAAGCTATTGTTTTGATGATTATAGTTTTAGTTATTACGATAATTATTTTCTTTGATAATTTTATTACTTCTATGGATTGGTATTCTAGGTTGAGGTTTACTGCTACTTTCTCTGGTAATCAGGAAGCAATAGATGTGTTAAATAATGTTAGAGATATGATTGTTGTTTTTAATTGGATTTTGGTCTTGATAGTTCTAATTGTTAGTATTATTTTTCGTATTAGTGATAAGAAAGAGAAAAAATTATATTCTATTTATGATTGGTATATTGCAGCAGGAGTATTACATATAGTTCTTGGTACAGTTGGTCTTACACCGATGATTTATGCTAT
>CALVVW010000034.1 GCA_944364005.1 uncultured Bacilli bacterium
CCGTCATACTTATGGATGTGAAAACCCTTGTTATAATATGCCTAAACTCAATCGTATAATTTTAACTTATTTTATAAAATAAGTTAAAATTATTATACTAATAAACTGATGATTTGCAACTTCATCAATTTACTAATTAGTATTATACGTGCTATAATAAGAAAAGAAAAGAAGGAGGAAACTAAATGAATGAGGCCTTAAAAAGTACAGAACCTTTTGATATAAAAAAGAAACGTATTAGTATCCTAGAAAATTATGGGGAAAATTTCCAAGAAAAGGATTACATCACAAATCCTGCCATTGGTCGTGATGAACAAATTAAACAGTTAATACTAATATTATTAACACCAGATAAATCTGCTGTATTAATTGGTAAACCAGGTGTTGGTAAAACTGCAACGGTAGAAGGACTAGCTTATAGAATTCAAAAAGGATTAGTCCCAGATGTTTTAAAGGGTTACCAAGTAATTAAGGTAAACACTTCAGCTTTACTTGGTGTAGATCCAGTAACAGGAGAAGCAAAGATTCAAACATTAATTGATGAATTAAAGAGCAAATCTAAACTGATTTTATTTATCGATGAGATTCATACGTTAATGGGAACCAAAGGAGAAGCACTAGATTTTGCTAATATGTTTAAACCAGCCCTAGACCGTGGTGATATTAAAGTAATAGGTGCAACGACAACAGAAGAATATGAAAGATACATCCTACGTGATAAAGCCTTTGTTAGACGTTTCCAAAAAGTAGAAATAAATGAACCAACGAGAGAAGAAAATATTCAAATATTAGTAGGAACCCTTCCAAAAATAGAAAAAAGAACAGGTGCCAAAATGATGTATTCTCCCTTTATTCAAAGAAAAATGATGGAATTTATTACAGATATCACTAGTGAATATAAAAGAATTTACGAAATTGGTTCACGTTATCCAGATGTTTCTCTAACAATCGTGCAACAAGCGTTCTCTAATGCTTTATTTGATAATAGAAGAGAAGTAAATGTATTAGATTTTAGAAAAGCAATTGTCAACAGTAAAAATATTTACCAAGATGTAATTAATAAAGCAATGCCAGAATTTGATAAAATATTTAAAGATGAGATTGCTAACTGTAAAAATACAACCAATATATATGACACACTAGATACCTTACCAGAATAGGTATCTTTTTTCTTGTTTACTTAAGAAACATAATTTTGTTATAATAAGTATAGAATGAATACTAGAAAGGAGAAAAATTCATTTAAGCGCCTGGACTTTTATAGTTGACGAGGACAGTAGTGATCGAAAAATTCGGCGGATGCTACTGCGGATATGTGGTTCGTTAGATATATAGCAAAAAGTAAAATCAAGATTATAACAAAGGATATATCACCACAATTATTTTTAGCATGGAGGAAAAATATGTGTGGAATTATAGGATATATTGGAGAAAAAAATCCAGTAGATATTTTAATTAATGGATTAAAAAGCCTAGAGTATAGAGGATACGATTCAGCAGGAATCGCCTTAAAAAATAACGACCAGATAGAAGTTATCAAAAGTATTGGAAAGATTGTAAACTTAGAAGAAAAAATAAAAAATATGGAAGTAATTCCAAGTAATTTAGGAATTGCTCATACAAGATGGGCAACGCATGGAAAGCCAAGCGAAAAAAATGCTCATCCTCATACCATAGGTAAAATTACACTAGTTCATAATGGTATTATTGAAAATGCCGAAGAGCTAAGAGAAAAATTAAAAAAAGCGGGAGTAACTTTTAATAGTGAAACAGATACCGAAGTAGTGGCAGCATTAATAAATAAATACTATGAAAAAAATCCTGTAGAAGCAATTGATAAGGCCTTAAAAGAAGTAAAAGGATCATATGCCCTAGGAATACTTTTCCAAGGAGATAATGATTTATATGCAGTAAGAAAAGATTCTCCTTTAATTGTAGGACTTGGTAAAGAGGAAAACTTTATTGCGAGTGATATTGCCGCAATCATTGATTATACAAATAAATATATATTACTAGAAGAAGGAGAAATTGCTCATATTACCAAGGATAAAGTTGAAGTAACAAAAGATGGAAAAATAGTAGAAAAACAAGTACATGAAACAGATTTAGAGCGGGATGCTAAAGATAAAAATGGCTATGACCATTATATGTTAAAAGAAATTATGGAAGAGCCAGTAGTATTAGAAAAAACGTTTAAGCCATACCTAGAACAGTTAGATAAGTTACCTGACTTAACAAAATATGAAGAAATTCATATTGTAGCTTGTGGATCAGCAATGTATGCCGGAATGATAGGAAAAACACTTTTAGAAGAGTATGCAAATACGAAAGTAGAAATTGATGTCGCAAGTGAATATCGATATAAAAATATTATCTATGATAGAAAAACACTAGTAATATTAATTTCTCAATCAGGAGAAACAGCAGACACGATTGCTGCTATGCGAAAAGCAAAAGACCATAAAGTAGAAACTCTTGCTATTGTCAATGTCAAAACATCAACGATTGCAAGAGAAAGTGATGAAAAGATATTTATAGAAGCAGGACCAGAAATCGCAGTCGCAACAACCAAAGCATATATATTACAAGTAGGTATTATGGCACTACTTGCCTATAAGACAGCCCTAGAAAAAGGACTAGTAAAAGAAGAACATAAGGTATTAGAAGAAGCAGAAAAATTACCTAGACTAATTAAAGAAGTACTAGATAGAAGAGAAGAATATCAAAAAATAGCAAAAGAGATTTACACCTCAGAAGACATCTTCTTTATTGGTAGAAAAATAGACTATGCGACATCCATGGAGGGAAGTCTAAAGCTAAAAGAAGTATCTTACATTCATAGTGAGGCTTATCAAGCAGGAGAATTAAAACACGGAACAATCTCCCTAATAGAAGATGGAATGCCAGTATTTGCAATCGTAACAGATGAGACTATTAAAGATAAAACTGTATCTAATATTGAAGAAGTAAAATCTCGAGGAGCAAAGACAATTATTATTAGTAATGAAACTTGGCAAAATCAAAAACTACAAGTAGTAGTACCAAAAATAAGTCCATATTTCCAACCAATATTAATTGTACCAACTCTACAACTAATCGCTTATGAAACTGCAAAATTAAGAGGTTGTGATATTGATAAACCAAAGAACCTTGCGAAAAGTGTAACAGTAGAGTAGTTGACAAAACAAAAATATAAGGTATAATATTGACAAAAGAAAGGAGTGTGATGAACATGGTAAAATCAATGAAGAACAATAATATCAATAGAATAAATAGTGGAGGAATCACACTTCTTTTCATCGTATAAAAATATTTTTAGTGTGATGGGACTCTCTATTTAGAGAGTCTTTTTGTTTATGGAGGAGATAAAATGAGTATAAATTTAGAAAGAGTAACAATAGATAAAAAAGATACCTTATATAGATTATTACAATATTCTTTATTTGAAGAAAGTCTAACAGATGGTAATGAAATGAACGAGGATGCCATATTTGAATATAAATATTTTGATAATTATTTTACAGATAACAATAGAGACGTCTTTTTTATTAGAGAACAAGAATCAAATAAATTGTTAGGGTTTGTCATGATTAATACTTATATGCAGCATATCAAAGAAGGACATAGTATTGCAGAATTTATGGTAATTCCCAAATATAGAAGAAATAAGATAGGAAAAAAAGTAGCTTTTATGTGTTTTGATTTATATCAAGGAGCCTGGGAAGTATCACCATCGAAAGGAAATGAAATAGCTTATAATTTTTGGAAAAGAGTAATCGATGAATATACCAATAAAAATAATGATTTTAAGAACGGAATATTTAGTTTTAAAAGGTAAGATATGTTAAGTTTATATATTCCAGAGCTAAAAGATTATTGGTATGAAGAAAATTTATTAAGCGATAAAGGCACAATGAATTATAATGCAGGGTATGATGTATCATATTCTGGATATCATTATGAAACAGGTTGTATTGATTTTAAAGAAGAAAAATGGAAGAAAAAATTTAATAAAAGAAAAGAAAAAAATACTTTTTTTGCTTATTTAAAAGAGAATATAAAAAATGAGTTTGTAGGATATGTAAACTATCAATATAATGAAAAAGATAATAGGTATGAATGTGGTATTGTAATAGAAAAATCAAAAAGAAAAAAAGGCTATGCCAAAGAAGGGTTAAAACTACTATGTAATTATGCAAAAGAACAAGGGATAAATAGTCTATATGACAATTTTGAAATAAATAGAGAAAATACATTAAAAGTATTCGAAAGTGTTGGATTTAAAGTAATAGAAAAAACTACTTGGAAAAAGTTTAATAAAGAAGTAGAAGGAGTAATTGTAAAAATAAATTTATAAAAGAGGTGATAACATGAATAAAGAAAAATACATAGAATATGCAAAAAACACTTTTAAAGGGAAAGCCTTAGAATTAGTGTTAAATAATATTGAGTTATTTTATAAAAATGAAGAAATAAAGAAAAATAAATATCATGTAGGAGAAGAAGTAAAACTAAAAAAAGGAACTTATATGCACGGGATACCAGGATTGCTAGATAATTTTGATTGGATAGTAGAACATGGCTTTGTTGCAATTGATTTTACAGGAAATAGTGAAGGTAAAAATAAAATAAAAAATAGTATTGGTATGTGGAACATACAAGAAGATATCTTACTAAAAGATTATATTATTAATTACAGTGGAGTAACAATTACTTATACTATTGGTAGAGGACCAGGTTCGAAAGAAGTGTCTAAAATGATTCCATATCACAAATTTGATGAAGAAACGGAAAAGATAAATAATGATGAAAACATTTGGACCTACTGGGCAGAAAAGACAAAAGAAGTAACGTTTTTACCAAGTCTAGTATCAGATAAAAGACAGATTGCTTTTATTTTAAATATGGAAAGTGATTATGCAAAAGGAATGATAAAAGCAGATGTTTGGAATACGGAATTAGACGAAGAAACATTAAAAGAGTTTCTAGATTATCGCTATTATCCAAAATTTTTAGAGTTAAGATTTAATAAAGATGCAACAACTACAGATAGAGAATCAGCTATTATATTTGGACTACCTTCTTCTTTAATAGAAGGAGTATTAGTAGGAAGAAAATTAGAAGAAGACAAAGACTCTCTAAAACATATAAAAGAAAAATTGAGAGATTGTTATATATGTAATATCGATGGTAAAATAATTGTGGAATGAAAAAAGTAGGTGCAAAATGGAAGAACCAAAACTATATATAAAAACGAAAGCAGAAGTCACTGGAGAAGATGACACAGTATTAAGAAAAGCATTAAAAGATATTGCAATGATAAGTGATTTAGAATATCTGAATGAGAATTGGATTAGTGCAACAATTAATAAGAATATAGCCATTACTGTAAGAGAAACCGATGTGGCATTTAAATTAACTGGAATTGATTATGATACTATAATGCTAGATGGAGTAAAAGAAGTGAAATATCCGGTAGAAGGTATCACAGATAAAGAACTATTAAGACAAGAAATAGAATATGAAAATAGTATCTTTGATTTAGAAGAATTTTACAGTAAATCTTTAGATGCAGCAGCAATAGTAATTACAAAAGACAGAATGATAAGTGTTTACTCTTGGGTAGATCATAATAAAGCTGTTTTAAATATTTACAATTATTTATATGATAAAGATCCGAAAGAATCAAAATGGGAGGAACCTGTTTGGCAATACGAAGCCCTAGAAAAGGGAAATATAATTGTTCAGTTATGCGATAAGTACACTGTTCCAGTTTGGTTACCAGCAGGAATGAATGATTATCAGTATGATACACTAATGGGATTAGTGGATAATTTAAAAGAGATAGATGAAAGAGGTTCCTATGAAATTGAGTTAGCACTAGATAATAATGGCAGTGGAACTCCAATTAAAGATGCAAAAGATAAAATTAATGCGATTTGTAAAGAAAAAGGCTTATATGATGTTCCAAAAACAAAATAAAAAGCTTTCTAAGTTAAGTAATAGAGAAAATTATAGAAAACACCCCCCTTTTAAAAGGAAAAAACTATAACAAAATAACCGCAGGATTTACCAATACCATATATCAAGTAGAAGATTATATCGTAAGAATTTGTACCAAGAAAGAAAACGAAAAAAGATTTGAACATGAAATGGACTTTTATCAAAATAATAAAAGTAGTAATATTCCAAAATTATATATCGCAGATAAAACCAAAGAATTAATTCCTTATGATTATGAAGTATTAGAAAAAATAGAAGGACCAACACTATATGAAGTATGGTATAAATTAACAGAAGAAGAAAGAAAAGAAGTTATTTTAAAATTAATCAACGTATTACAGCATCTTCATAGTAAAAAAGTAGAAGAATATGATTTCAATACATTCATTAAAGATAAAATAAAAACTCTTATAAAAGACTGTAATATCACAAATGAATTATTTGATGAATTATTATCATTGTGTGATATCTATTTTAAAGAAAATAAATTTGGTCAGATTCATGGTGACTTACACTTTGATAATATTATTTATCAAGATGATCGTCTTATATTATTAGATTTTGAATACTCTATGCCTGCAGCTATTGATTATGATTATAGAATATTAAATAGATATGAAAAAGTTCCATGGCGCTGGGCATCATCAAAAACAGATATGTTAACAATAGAAGAAGATTATCAAGGTTTAATGCAAACAATAATAGAAAATGATAATGAATTAAAAGGAATAAAATTCTTAAAAGAAAGATTATCTGTATATGATATCATCGATTTATTACAAGTATATAAAAATACTCATAAAGAAGAAATGTTAGAAGAAAGTAAAAAAATAATAAAAGAATTAAAATATAATAGATAACGATATAAACAACAAAAACAGTTAGCGAAAAATACATCAAATCAAAAGATATAAAAAAGAAGATGCAAGAAAAGTAATGAAGGAAAGAAGTTACAATATTTTAGAAAAAATTAAAATTAGAAAGGAGAATAACAATAAAAAAACAATATAATATGAGGCCATATATGGATAATCAATACCATAATGACTATGAGTTTGTCTATGAAGTAAAGAGGAATGCTTATAAAAAGTATGTAGAAGAATGCTGGGGAAATTGGATAGAAGAAGATCAAAGAAACTATTTTAAAAACTTTATAGACCAAGTAAAAGAAAACGCCTATATTATTCAACTAAATGGAAAAGATGTTGGTTTTTATAATGGAGAGACTCTAGAAGATGGAAGCTATGAAATAGGAAATATTTGTATTATTCCAGAATACCAAGGAAGAGGAATAGGTACAGAAATTTTAAAAGATATGATAGAATTACACAAAACAAAAGATATCCATATACAATACTTCAAACAAAATCCTGTAGGAAACTTATATAAAAGGTTAGGGTTTGAACCAAATGGAGAAACTAAGTTCCACTATCAAATGAGAAAGAAAGCTAAAATATAAAGAATAAGACCTCGTCCAAAAACGAGGTCTTATCTATTTATTTTGCCCATTCTTAAATTCTTTTTCATACATTTCAAATAATTCTTTAAATCTAGCATAATGTACAATTTCTCTTTGACGTAACCAAAGTAGTGGAGCAATAACATCAGGGTCATTAGTTAAATCAATTAAGTTTTCGTAAACAGCACGAGCTTTCTGTTCTGCTGCCATATCTTCTGAAAGGTCTGCTAAAGGATCTCCAGTAGAGGCAAAGTAGGCAACAGTAAATGGAACACCATTGGCATCTGTTGGATATAATGATTTTCCATGTTCTGCAAAATTGCTACCAAGACCAGCTTGCTTCATCTCCTCAGGTGTTGCATCTTTTGTCAATTGATAAATCATCGTTGCAAGCATTTCTACATGGCCAAGTTCCTCGGTGCCTATATCGGTAAGTAATGCTTTACCACGATTATCAGGCATAGTATATCTTTGGTTTAAATAACGAAGAGCAGCAGCCATTTCACCATTAGATCCTCCATATTGAGTGACCAAGTATTTAGCCATTGCTAAATCTTTTTTTTTAATATTAATAGGATACTGTAATCTCTTTGTATAACTAAACATTAGGCTTTACCTCCCATGGCCATACATCTTTTTCCCACATAAATGGAGTCTGATTTAAGCTATTACTAGAAATAGTTAAAGGTCCAAATTTTTGATCATATTCTCTCATTAATTGATTTGCTTTTTCACGATAATCATTAAATAGAGTAATCATACTAGCATCATTAGGATGTAAATCTAAATAAAGGTTTAATTCATGAGCAGCAAAGGCCATTCGAGCAAGATCTCTCATCATAGCCTCTCTTTCGTTATTAGCAGGAATATTGGCAGGCTTATAATTTTTATAAGGTTCATATAAATTAGAAAACATATTACCATTATCTAAACCTACTGCAGGTGTAAATAAAGATGGCATTGTAGAATTTCTGTATAAATCTTGTTGATTTAACAAGTTCATATTTGTATTAGAATTTGTATAATTATTTAAAAATGGATAAACATAATTTTGGTTAAACATAATATCTCCTTTCGATTTAATGTATTCTAAAAAATGACATCTGTCTAAGACAAATACCTAAAATTACAACAAAAGTAAAAAAAGTACTTGTCAAAATACAAAAAGACTGGTAAAATAAGTTTATATTTCTGAAATGGCGTCGTTGGTGAAGTGGTTAACACGCTGGTTTGTGGCACCAGTATGCAAGGGTTCGATTCCCTTACGACGCCCCATGATAAAAATAACTAGGACATTCTCCTAGTTTTTTTGTTATATTTGTTATAATGATATAAACAAATATAGAAAAGAGAAAGTAAATGAATATAAATCAAAAATTTTTAGAATTATTTAAAAGATTAGAGATAAATACAATAAAAATATATGATAATGAAATTGGATATGAAATGAACAAAAAGCCAACATTTCATAACGCAATACAAGAATTAAAAGAAAAGGGAATCTATCCATATAATAAATATATTGATGACTTTGATTATTGCAGTAAAATAAGGAATTTATTTTCTCATAGACCTATAAATATAATCATCGTTAGTGAATACGCTTATAAACTATTAGAAAGACTAAATAATATGGTTGAAAATCCTCTACGTGCTATTGATATATGTATTACAAAAAATAATATATATTCTAAATCATTAAAAGATAATATAAGAGATACCATTAAAGCAATGAGAGAAAAAACATACACACATATTCCAATTATTGAAAATAATAAAATAGTTGGAGTATTTTGTGAAAAAACATTATTTGACTATATAAGTAAAGAAGAAATATCATCATTAGATTTAATAAATGATTTTGACGATATCAAACAATATTTAAATATTGCTAATTATAGTACAACAATAAAAATAGTTAAAAAGGATATAAAAATTGATAAAATAATCAAAATATTTAAAGAGTCATTTGAAATGTCAGAAAATCTAGAATGTCTCTTTATAACAACAGATGGCACAACTAAAGGTGATATTGTAGGATTAATAACAATTTGGGATATCTTAAATAAGTATATATAAAAGAACTGAGTAAATAATTATACTTACTCAGTTCTTTATTGTATTGATTTATTAAATTTATAAAGTTGCTTACATAAAGGTTCTTTTCTAGTACCATGATAAACTTTAATATCTTCTAAGTTGTCATGAATATTAGGCGTTTTGATTCCTAAAGCATTAAGCCTTTCTATATCATATTCTTTAAAAGCAGGACAGGGTAAAACAGTTCCGTCATATTTTATTACTAATTTATCAAATCCTGCAGTACATTTATGAGTATCAGCACCTTGTAGTGGAATACCAATTCTTAAATTACCATGAAATTGCTCTCTACATTTATCATAGATTTGAATAAATTCTTGAAATTCTTCTTCATTTAAAGAAAGAATGCTTTCATTATCTTTTCCACGTCCTTGAGGAACAAAGTTCAATATACTCAATTGATTAAAGTTTGCTACATTAAGCATCTCAACAATATCTGGTAATTCTTTATAGTTTATTTTAGTTGGAATAAAATGTGCATCTGTAACAAGACCAGCACTTTCAGCCTTTATCATAGAAAGAGTAACAAACTCAAAAAAATCCTTAGATCCCATAATTTGGTTATAGGTATCGCTATCCCATGCTTGAAAATCAAAGACAATTTTATCCAGACCTAAATCTTTTAATAAATGACAGTCATAGGTAGAAAGGGAATCAAAA
The DNA here is from genome assembly GCA_944364005.1 of uncultured Bacilli bacterium. The sequence continues at coordinate 10,223 of CALVVW010000034.1, forward strand.
GTCATGGAATCATATTTTAAATAAGTGTTCATTAATTTTGTAATTAGGTTTTCGTATTCATCTTTTGGCATTCCTTCATTAAGATAAGAAGAGTATTGTTGTCTTAAATTAAATTCTAACTGTTCTTTATCACTATCTAACATCTTATTTCTCATTTTTATTCCGCTAGTAAATAATACTGTTCTAATATTATTTGACTTACAATAGCGAATAATATCAAATAATCTTGGATGTAAAAAAGGTTCTCCTCCAGAAATAGATATTTCTTCAATACCACCAATACTCATAAAATAATCTATTGTTCTTTTGAATAAATCATAATCAATGGTTTTGTGTTTATCCATTCCAGCAACAGAAGAACAAAACAAGCAATGATTAGGACAAGTTTGTATAATCTCAAAACATAAATCTTTCAACATAAAATCACCTGATACTAATTATTCTAGCACATTAAAACGGCTATTTAAATAGATGCAAGTATTAGAATTAATTAAAATAGGTTGGTAAAATTTAATTTGACGACATTATAAATAAATGTTATGATATCTAACCAAAGTAACCTATATTAATATGAAAAGAGGAAAATGTGATGGATGCTTGTGATGAAATATTAAAGAAAGATGAAGTCGATAGTTATGAACTTAATGAAAAAATATATGGACAAGTTTTAGAGGATTTTTTGAATGGAATAGAGGAAGACTATATCTTCGATAACCTTTTTGAAACTTCAGGTGAAAAAGTAAGGACATTAAAATATGAATTATATACAACAGAATATATTGATTATTTTTTTGAAATATTGAAAAAGTATAATTATCGTATGAAACAAGAAATAAAAGACGCCATGTTTATCTTAGGACATTTATATAATCCAAATAAAAATATCGAAGAAATTAAGAGACTATTAAACTCACCAGTACTAGATGATATAAGTTTTAATGGAAAAAACATATTTACAATATTAAGTAGAGAATATGGAACACTATCCTTTGAATTAGCTTCATATCATTTTAAAGACAATATAAGAATGAATTTTTATATAGAGCATGAACAACTTCCAGCAAGATGTCATCACCATGTCTACTATATGTCAAAAACACTACCAGATTTATATGCAATGACTTCTCTTTTACCGAGTTATTTCAAAGGAAATTATTATCATTCTTATACTTATAATAAAGAAAGAAATTGTATTATAGATTTGTGCTACAACAGTATTATAGATAAAGATGAGTATTACAATATATTTGAACCAAAAGAATTATCAATTATACAAAATAGAAAAGTAGAAGAAGAGTTAAGAATCACAAATGAAAAAACAAATCAAAATAGAGACAGATGTCAATTATTAAAAATAACACTATATAAACAATATTTAGAATCTATTGGTTATGAAGGAAGATTAGAGGATGCACCTTCTACTAAAATATTTCAGAAAAAGTAAATGTAATGAATAAATTATCAAAAATTAGATTTCTGTACAACAATTATGATAAAAAACTAAAAATGCTTAGTTTTTTTATTATTGGGAAAAGTGATACAAATTTTATAAAAATGGAAAAATTTGAAATTACAATCTAAAAAACATTTTTAATAAACAAAAAACACAAATAAACAGTATTCATGATATAATGATATAGAAATGTTAGGTGAAGCAATATGAGTGAAAAAGATTTAGATTCTAGTATGAATCTTTATCAAGAAAAAACATACCCCAAAGGTTATATAAAACAATTACAATGGGATATGGCTATAGGATTACAACAAGTAGATAATTTAAAACCATCTAAATATCTAGAACAAATTAGAGAGAAAAATATTTTAGGTGAATTAACAATAGAAGAAGTAGAACAAAGTTTAAAAGAATATTACACTACAAAAGAAAAACAAAAAGATATTAATCATAAGGAATTAGAATGTGACTTTGTATCTATGAGAATTGTTGAACTACTAAATCAAGATAATTTTAAATTGTCAGTAGATTATTTAAAATATATTCATAAATATTTATTTCAAGATGTATATGAATTTGCAGGAGAGTTTAGAAAAATTGATTTTTCTAAACATGAAAAAATATTAAATAATGATTCAGTTGCATATGGTGATTGCAAAACATTAACTGAATCACTAGAATATGATATTAGTTTAGAAAAAGAAAAAGACTACAAAGCTATGTCTATTGTAGAAGTTATTAAAAATATTACTGATTTTACATCTAGTATATGGCAAGTACATCCTTTTAGAGAAGGTAACACAAGAACAACAGCAGTATTTATAGAAAAATATTTAATTAGCCTAGGATACAATGTAGATAACTCATTATTTAAAGATAAATCAGTATATTTTAGAAATGCATTAGTAAGAAGTAATTACTTCAATAATTATTTAAATATCAAAGAAGATAAAAGTTATTTAATTAAATTTTATGAAAATCTATTATTAGGTAAAAATAATAATTTGCATTCAGAAGATTTAATTGTGAAAGAGTTATTTTAAAACAGGGTTATGCATATAAAAAGATTATTTATTGTAGTAAGGAGGAAAAATATGCGAGCAAATGAAACTAGATTAAACAAATTGCTAGCAGAACCAGATAAGCAATTTAGTATTCCTATTTATCAAAGAAGATATAGCTGGACCGAAAAACAATGTACAACCTTATGGGAAGATATTGTAAAATTAAGTGACAAAGAAGGAAATGCAGGACATTTTATTGGCTCAATTGTTTGCTATCAACAAAATGATGAAGATTTACCAGGTGAAATAAAAGTAAAAGTAGTAATAGATGGTCAGCAACGTTTAACAACTTTATCATTAATTATGTTAGCGATGATTAGAAGTTATAAACATTTAGGAGAAGAAGGAGTAAAAATCGCAAAATCTATTAAAAGACAATATATATTAAATGAAGAATATACTGGCGAAGATAGATACAAATTAGTTCCAACGTACGAAGATAAAGAAACTTATTTTGCAATTGTAAATGAATTAGAACAAGAATTAAAAAATCCATCTACTCAAATGTTAGATAATTTTAATTTGTTTTGTGAGTATTTATCTGACGATGAAGAGTTATTAAAGAAAATATATTCAGGAATCAATAAACTTGATTTAGTTTATATAGTTTTAACTAAAAACCAAGATAATCCTCAATTAATTTTCGAAAGTATGAATTCAACTGGATTAAGTTTAAGTCAAGGTGATTTATTAAGGAACTATTTGCTATTAGATATGCCAATACAAGAACAAGAAGATTTATATAACAGTTATTGGAAACCAATAGAACAAGATTTTGGAAATAATTATGCAGATAAATTTGACTATTTTTTAAGAGATTATCTTACCATGCTAGAAAAGAAAGTAGTTAAAATGGGTACAGAATATGAAGAGTACAAAGAGTATTTTAGTGATAAGAATTGGACAAAAGAAGAAATGTTAAAAGACTTAAGAAAGTACTCTAAATATTATACTAGAATCTATAATTGTGTAGATACAGACGAAGATTTAAATAAACTATGGAAAGAATTAAAAGTACAACAAGTTGATGTTGCTAATCCTTTCTTGATTCAAGTTTATAATGACTATGAATCAGGATTATACAAGCTAACAAAAGAAGATTTTATTGATATTATCAAAACAATTAATTCATACGTATATAGAAGATACATTTGCGGAATACCAACGAACTCATTAAGTAAAACTTTCGCAGTACTATATAATTCTGTAGATAAAAGTAATTATAAAACAAGTGTTATTGCAACACTTTTATTACTAGAAAGTTATAAAGAATTTCCGGGTGATGAAGAGTTTAAACAAGCGTTTGCTGAGAAAAACATTTACACAACACGATTAAAAAATTATACACTAGAAAAATTAGAAAATGATAATCATTTAAATGGAATAACAATAGATGGAAAAGATATTTCAATTGAACATATTCTACCTGAAACAGATAGTTTAAAACCATGGTGGAGAGAAGTACTAGGTGAAAATTGGAAAGAATTACAAAAAGAAAATATGCATAGAATAGGTAATCTAACAATTACAAAGGCTGTATATAATTCTCAAATGAGAGATTTACCTTTTAAGGAAAAATTAAAAGTTCCAGGTGGAATTAAAGATAGTCATTATAGATTAAGCAATGATATAGTGGATAAAGAAAAATGGGATATCGAAGAAATAAACAATAGAAGTGAAAGACTTGCAGAGCAAGCAGTTCATATTTGGAAATATCCACATTTATCAGAAGAAGAATTAAAACCATATAGAAATATGTATAGACTTGAAAAAGTAACTTATGAAAGCATTGATCATTTACCTACAATGACAGAAAAAATTTCTAATATATTCAATAACTTTGATAAAGATATTATGACTCTTGATGAAAAAGTAACAAAATCAATAACAAAGCATTATATAGCCTATAAATATGACTATGTTAATTTTGCAGAGATTATTATTTATAAATATTCAATTACAATCATATTAGACATTCCACCAGAACTAATTCAAGACAAAAAACAACTTACTGAAAATATTAGTGATAAAGGCAGTTGGGGAACAGGCAATGTACGAATTAAAGTATATAATGACGATAATTATGAGTATATTTTAGAATTGATTCAGCAATCATTAGATAATGAAAAAAATTCCAATTCATAAAAGAGCAGCTAACCATTGCTGCTTTTTAATTAATTAAAAATATCAAAAAAATATTGTATAAAAATTATGAGTATAAATGATTGAAAATACATGTTATAATCAATATGAGAGGTAGGAAGTACATATGAGTAATAAAAAAGAACAAGAAAGAGAAGAATTACACAAAACAATATGGAAAATAGCAAATGAATTAAGAGGATCCGTAGATGGGTGGGACTTTAAACAATATGTATTAGGATTATTATTTTATAGATTTATTTCTGAAAATATAGAACATTATGTTAATGAAAATCAAAGAAAAGCTGGTATTTCTAATTTTGAATATAGAAATATAACAGATGAAGAAGCATTAATGGGAAAGCAACAAATACTAGAAGAAAAGGGATTTTTCATTTTACCAGGTGAATTATTTTGTAATGTAAGAAAAAAAGCAGAAAATGATGAAAATCTTAATGTAACAATATCCAATATTTTTAAAAATATTGAAGCATCTGCTAGAGGGACTGCATCAGAAGATGATGTAAAAGGATTATTTGATGATTTTACAATTGATAACAAATTAGGTAATACAGTTGATGAAAGAAATAAAAAATTAGTTAAGATGCTTAATGCGATTGGAGATTTAAAATTAGGTGATTACCAGAATAATAATATAGACTTATTTGGTGATGCTTATGAGTATCTGATGACGATGTATGCATCTTCAGCAGGTAAATCAGGAGGAGAATTTTTTACTCCACAAGAAGTGGGAGAATTACTAGCAAGAATTGTTATTATGGACAAAACATCTGTTAATAAAGTATACGATCCAGCATGTGGATCAGGAGGATTATTGTTAAAATTTGCAAAAATATTAGGAAAAGAAAATGTCAAACAAGGTTTCTTTGGGCAAGAAATAAATTTGACAACTTATAACTTAGCTAGAATTAATATGTTTTTACATAATATAAACTACAATAATTTTCATATAGCAAGAGGAGATACATTAATTCATCCACAATTTTGGGATAATGAACCATTTGATGCAATTGTATCTAATCCTCCATATTCAATTCATTGGGCAGGAAAGGAAAATCCATTATTAATAAATGATGAAAGATTTGCACCAGCTGGTGTATTAGCCCCTTCATCTAAAGCAGATTTGGCTTTTACCATGCACATGTTATCATGGCTTTCGCCAAAAGGAACGGCTGCAATAGTTGAATTCCCTGGAGTGCTATATAGAGGTGGTGCAGAACAAAAAATAAGAAAGTATATGATTGATAATAACTTCGTAGACACAGTGATTCAATTACCGCCAGATTTGTTTTTTGGAACCACTATTGCTACTTGTATCTTAGTTTTAAAGAAAAATAAAATGGATAGTAACATTTTATTTGTAGATGCTTCAGCTGAATTTGTTAGAAACACAAATAAAAATAAATTGTCAGATGAAAATATTAATAATATTATTAACTTATTAAAAGAAAGAAGAGAAATAGAAAATAAATCCTATCTAGCAACTTATGAAGAAGTAAAAGAAAATGATTATAATATTTCTGTAAATTCTTATTTAAAGACTAATCTAAATGAGAAAAAGATAGATATAAAAGAAGTTAATAAAAGACTAGCAGAAATAGTTCCTAGACAAGAACAACTAAGAAAAGAACTAGAAGAGATAATCAGAGAATTAGAGGTTGATTATCATGAGTAGAATACAAGAATTAATAAAAGAAATGTGTCCTAATGGAGTTAAGTTTTATAAAGTTAAGGAATTTGCCAATGTAACAATAGGAGAATTTATTCATAAGAATAAGCAGTCAAACGATGGACTATATCCGGTTTATAATGGTGGAATATCTAACACGGGGTTTTATGATGAATATAATAATGATGGACACAAAGTTATTATCAGTGCTCGTGGTGCAAATGCTGGTTTTGTGAATAGAGTTGTAGGAAAATATTGGGCTGGCAACAGTTGCTATACAATAAGTATTAACGAAGAAAATTTAATTAATTGGAATTATTTATATCAATATTTAAAGAATAATCAAAGTTCGTTGTTACGGGGTCAACAAACAGGAAGTATTCCTGCCATTTCAAAAAAACAAGTAGAAGAATTTAAAATTGCAATACCAGCTATAGAGGTTCAAGAAGAAATTGTTAGAATACTTGATAAATTTGGCGAGCTGGAAGCGGAGTTAGAAGCGGAGTTAGAAGCGGAGTTAGAAGTGAGACGTAGTCAATACGAGTTTTGGCGTGGAAAATTATTAAATGGTAATAAAGAAATAAAAAAATACAAGTTAGAAGATATAGCAAAATTTACATATGGATTTACTGATAAAGCTTTAGATAATGGTGAAGCAAGATATATTAGAATAACTGACATTGATGAAAATGGATATTTGCTAAATAATAATTGTAAATATTTAAATATAACTAGTGAAAATTCTAAGTATATATTAAAAAAGGGAGATCTTGTTGTGGCAAGAACTGGAGCGTCATTTGGAAAAACATTATTTTTTGATAGTGATATACCGTCTATTTATGCATCTTTTCTTATTAAAATAGATTTAGACAATAATAAAATTTTAAATAGATACTATTGGCATTTTAGTAAATCTTCTTTATATTGGAATCAAGCCAATAATTTGGTTTCAAAAGCAGGGCAACCACAATTTAATTCCAATGTAATAAAGAAAATAGAAATACCTGTACCTTCAATAGAGATTCAAAATAAAATTGTTGAAGTATTGGATAAATTTGATACTATATGTCATGACTTTGGAATCAGCATTCCTGCAGAAAAAGAATTAAGACAACAACAATATGAATATTATCGCGATATGCTATTGACCTTTGCTGATAGCAATGAGATAATTTTACAGACAGACAGACAGACAGACAGACAGACAGACAGACAGACAGACAGACAGACAGACAGACAGACAGACAGACAGA
>CALVVW010000035.1 GCA_944364005.1 uncultured Bacilli bacterium
ATATAAAAAAAGTGAATCTGTGGATAACACATTTTCACTTTTTCTTTTTCCTGCTAAATTTTACCGGAACTCAAAATCTGTATACCCTAAATACAAAAAAATGTAAATTAAAAGATTACAAGCTACCCAACAGTAATATCACCCGCATCATTTTCAATAGACAAAACATAAGTAGCACTTCGATGATTCTCCTTAATATCGACAGTCCCTAAATCTGCGGTAGCATCTACATAAACATTAGTAATACTAGTAATTTCTACATCACCTAAAGAAAGAGTTATTTTAGAGTCTTTGATTAAGTTTAACTTTTCTATAGAAATATCTCCCATATCACTATCAATTGACACTTTTTTTGTAATATTCACTACTTCAATATTCCCCATGTCTTGTGTAACAGTCAAATTACCAACTTCACCAACAGAAACATCTCCCATATCACTATCAACAGATAAACTATTGGCTTGAGAAACAGAAACATCTCCCATATTAGCATTAATATCAAAACTAGCATTAGGAAAACTACGAACCTTAACATTTCCATAATCTGTGGCTAAAGAAATGTTGATATTACTAGTATTAGGAAGATAAATCCGCACTAAATCTCGAGACTTAGGAAACGAAAAATGAAAACCTTCTTCTTCTGAAAAAACAATAGATAAAGAACTATCTATATCATCAATATTAAATAGCTCATAGTCACTAAAAATAGCTACATGAACCCGGCTATCATTAGAAGGTAATACCTCAATATTACCAACACTAACATCAACAGAAATCTCTTGAAAATGAGTATCATAAACTTCTTCAAATGCTAATTTTTCACTCACTTTAGAAATACCAAAATTAAATTTCCAAACAGGAAAAACACCACATAAAACAGCAATCATAAATCCAAGTAACAAAATACAAAGAACAGATAACAATATAATTAATACTATAGTTTTTGGTTTATTAGTCTTTATCACTAACGTTCACTCCTTTCAAAGAAAAACATAATTTAATAATCTCTACAAGAAGTGCATAGACAATCCATAAAATCCATGTAACAGACCATGCCATAGTGAAAATACTCACGATAAGATAAATTACTAAAACAAATAACGCAAGTACGCTCGTAATCTGTTTATACAGTTTTTCTTCTTTGGACAATACCCTTTTTTTCTGCTCTTTCGATTCCTTTACAGGATTCATCATCTCCATATAAACTAACAATCCCGTAGCAACAGCAATCACAACAAAGAAAATACAAACACCAACAATAGGACTACGTAAAACAACAGAAAAAGAAATAATCACCACAATAGAAAGAATATATAACATCACAGCAATCGTAGTATACAAAGCTCTTTTATGAGTATACTCTATAGGATAAATCTCTTCTTCAAGTTTTTTCTCGCTATCTACTAAAACACCATTTTCTTTAAATAATTCCTCGGTAGATATTTCATACAAATTACAAATAGGCACAACCTTATCAAAATCTGGAACACTCTGATTAGTTTCCCATTTGGAAATTGTCTGTCGTGTGACATGTAATAAATCCGCAACTTCTTCCTGAGACAGTCCTTTCTTTTTTCTTAGACTTAATAATTTCTCACCTAAATTCATTTTTTTCACCTCATAATCATTATAGTAAATATAGCAGTTGCACACCACCAAAAGAACATGGAATTTTGTCAACTATACTTAACAAAAGAAAAAAAGTTCTAAGAAGAGATATAAAATTTCATCTATGAGAATTATCATCTTCAGGAAGAACTTCTATATGAGAAAACTCATCTGCACTAAGAAAACTATCTGCACCAGAAGAGTCATCTTCATCTGACATATTCCATTTAATCTTATTTTTCAATAAAGTAATATTACGAAATACAATAAATACACCAACTAAGAAACATAGCAATCCTATAACTAAAAACATCCAAGGAAACTTTCCTAACTTAAATGTATATTCATCAGGGTTATCAGGGTTATATCGAATCTGAAACTCTGATCCTTCCTCTAAATTTTTAGGAAGGCCTACAACATTGTCATGATAATAATACTCTCCATAAATAGTATAAGAAATGCTATACTCGTCAACACCCTTTGCAATTTCATGAGACTCAACCAACGCCGTAACAGAAGGATAAGAATGTTCTTTGATAAACGTTTGAATAGATTTAATAGCAAAATTTAAAAAAACAATACCAACTATAACAAAAAGTATTCCTACTAAAATCCATAAAATAGTTTTTTTTGATTCTTGAATAAGTACTTTAAAAGAAGTTGCCTCATTTCTGTTTTGCTCCATATTTCTAAAATTCATACTTTCACTCCTTTATTAAATTGTAACATAAGAAAAGAACAAAAAATGAAAACTTCTTATATTTTATGATATAGTTGACACCATATTTAACTTTTGAATAATTCTCTGAAACACAGGAATAGTAAAAAACACAATATTTTCATAATCGACTTCATCCAAAGGAATCCACTTTAGACCTGAACTTTCTTCTTCACGATAACAAAGAGGAAGACTATCATCTGCTTCTACCAAATAAATTACATCAAAATGTACATGAGAAGAAACATAACGTCCATGTTTAACATGACCGACAATAGGACAAGAAGAAATAGCAAAGATAGAAGAGTCTAACACTTTCGTCTTTAATCCCGTCTCCTCTTCTACTTCCCGAAGAGCAACACTAAGTAAATCCTCACACCCATCAGCATGACCTCCAGGATATACCCAGCCTTTATATATATTATGATAAACAACAAGCACTTTATCTCTAGCCTGATTAACAACAAAACAAGAAGCAGAAAAATGACCAAATTCATTTTCTCTAGTTAAAACATCTGAAAAAGTATCAATAAACCGAAGAAAATACTCTTTTTCTTTTTTCTCTACCTCATCAAAGGGAACAAACTCCTCAATCTCTTCTTTAAGCATCATAATCACTCCTAACTTCTATAGACAAGAAAGAATTTCTCTAAACTCTAAATATCCGCTTTTTTCATAAAAATGACCTGCACTAGAAACAAATGTTTCTCTAACAAAAACTTAATAATAAAAATAAAACCTAAAAAACACAGTATCAAAATTAATACAACAAGTATCTAAATAACTAGAGAAAATATGACTACAACTATCAATACATAATCTAACTCTCTTACTTATTTACCTTTGTAACCAAGGAATAAAATTTTTATAAGGATTACCATAACAGCCATGAATAATAAAATAGTTTTCCATAAAACACCTCAATTCTAATAATAGTATATCATACCAAAAGAAGAACTCGCTTATAAAACGAGTTCTTCTTCTTTTGGCATCATAGTAACAACAGCCAAATTATGAAAATCAATTTGAGATACAATCTTTTCTAATGTCTTTATATCCATACTACGAATAACATCTACTTTATTAGGAATAACCCTATGATATCGTATGATATCATCATAAACATTATTTACAGTTGCATCAATACTATCAGCAATCTTAACTTCATTCGCAATCCATACTTTTTTCATACGTTGAAACATAGCTTCATCTAACGAATGACTAGATAGTTCTTTCTTAATCGCTTTTATTAATTTTTCAGGCTGATTCGTAGATGCTAAGATAATAAATGTTTTATATTCCTCTATATTATCCCAATCAAGAAAAATACTATTAAGTAATTTCTCATTACGCGCATGTTCTCTAAAAATAGAAGAAGAGCCAAATAACATAGTACTAAGCATCGTTAAATATAAATCAAGTTCTAAATCATCATATTCTCCTAAGTCTTTAATCGCAATCTTTAGTCCAATTCCAATCTTAGGAACTTGAATATTACCAAAAATAGAATCTTCCTTTTTACAAACAGATTTTTTCTCCTTGGCTGGTACAACATTCGCAATTCCCAAGTTTTCTCTATGATCTAACTCTTCATGAACTACTTTAATAGCTTCATCCACAGAAAAATTACCAACAACCAGTAAAAACATATTATTAGGACTATAAAAATTACGATAACACAAATATAAATCTTCTTTCGTAATCTTATTAATCTCATCGACCGTACCACCAATATCTACTCTTCTTGGATGTACATGATAAATATCTTCACGAAGTCTAGTTTCAAGTTGCACATCTGGTAAATCAGCATACATCTTCAACTCTTCTGCAATAATACCCTTTTCTTTCTCAACATTATCATCTGTATAATAAGGAGAATTAACATACTGAATCAAATAACGTAAATTATCTAAGAAATTTTTAGTACCATAACAAATATACTGCGTACTATTATAAGAAGTAGAAGCGTTAGAACCTGTACCAGTTTTAGAAAAATAAGCAAACGGATCTTCCCCAGATTCTTGTTCAAACATTTTATGCTCTAAAAAATGAGCAATACCATCAGGCACCTTAACTGCCTTCTTCTCCCCAGCAGGAATAAAATTAGTAATCTCAGAGCCAAAATAAGTCGCATAACTCATAAAATAATTAGCTTTATTAGAAAAAGGAATAAAAATAACATCAAGTCCATTATCCAAAGTTTCTGTATAAACAACCAAATCTAATCCCTTTAAATCAATTTTTTTCATCGCCATCCCCCTCTAAAAAGAACACAGTATCAATCTTTACTTTTTTCGCAACCTTAACAATATCTTCTTTGGATACGTTCATAATATTGCGTCTTTTTTCTTCAATTGTATCCGTACCAATTAACTCCATCATATAATAATTATCTAATATTTGATTAGGACTATCCTCAAGCTCATCTAAAGCTGTACAAAAATATTCTTTCGCAACCCGAATTTCTTCGTCAGTAATTTTTCCCTTTTTCATATCTAACAAAATATTATCAATTAATTCTAATGTCTTAGTATAATTTTCTTTATCAATACCAGCTCGAATTAATACTAAATGATCAAGTTTATTAGGAACAGAATTAATAACATAACAAAGAGAATACTTTTCTCTAACTTCTTTAAATAATTTAGAGTCTCCACTTCCTCCTAAAATAATATTAAATAAAGTAAGAGCATAATTTCTTTCATAATCATTAAGTCCATGAGCACGGCATCCAATAGCTAACTTAGATTGTGAAGTAGAAACAATTTCTTTTTCGAACAATCTCTTAGAACGAGGCTTAATATCTTCAAGTAAATAAGGAACTCTTTGTCTTTTTACTGTTTTAATAGGAATAACTTCGCGAATCATCTGTGTCATTTCTTTAATATCAATATCTCCTATAACAAAAATATCTACTAAATCACTACGAATCATTTTTTGATAATATTGATAAATAGAACTTGGTGTAATTTTTTCTAAATCTTCTAAATATCCTACCATACGATAAGAAGATACACGTTTTTTATCCATAGTTTCAAATAATCGAAGTAAACTATAACTAGCACCATCTTCCTTCAAAGATGAAAGATGACTCTTAGCAGTCGTTTTTACAATTTCTAATTTTTCTAAAGAAAATTTCTGATTTAAAACATCTGGATGAAAAACAATTTCATTTAAAAAATCTAAAGCTTTTCTAAAATTACCTTCTTCTGTATATCTATCATGTAAAACCGATAAATAAATATCTAAATTATTATAATTACCTAATCTAGAATTATAAGTTTGAATATCTGCAGCATATAAATCCTGTGCCGCAATTGTTAATTCTCTCTTACTTGGATATTTACTACTAGATTGTAAAAACATATCACATAAAATATTACGTACTGTAATTTCCTCTTTTACAACAGGACTTCGAAAAGCAATTCGCACCGTAATAGTTTTAAACTTATTTGTCTTAATTAAATGTAAATTATAAGAACCTAAATCTTTTTTTACGTATTCCATACTTCACCCTTTTCTATATTATTTTAAAGTACTGCCGTATCTAATGCTAATTCTATCATTTGATTTAATGATGTCTCCCTCTCTTCACTAGAAAGACTTCTCTTATCATAAAAAGAATCAACAACAGTCATCAAACAACTAGCTTCTCTACCCAGTTTTTTTGCAATATAAAACAAACCAAAAGCTTCCATTTCCACAGCTAAATAATCATCCCCCGGAAAATTAGTTCGAAAAACATCTTCGTTATCAGCATATAAATCAAACACATCACTAGTAATAGTTTTACCAACTTTTAAAGGAATATGTGCATCATCTGCAATTTTTTTTATCTTATCATTTAAACTATGACTAGCTTCAACATAATTAATATCTTGATTATCCAGTAACTGATCAAAATAACTCTTACAATAAGCCCCTGTAGATAAAACAACATCTAATAATTTTACATCTTTATGAAAAGAACCAGACGTACCAATACGAATAATTTTTTCTACATGATAAAACTTATATAATTCATAAGAATAAATTCCAATACTAGGAACTCCCATACCTGAAGCAAAAACAGTAACTCTCTTTCCCTTATAATATCCAGTATATCCGAACATATTTCTAACGGTATTAATTAATTTATAATCCGTTAAAAAATTTTCCGCAATATACTTAGCACGCAAAGGATCTCCTGGCATAAGTACAACTTCTGCAATATCATCTAATTTACTTTCTATATGTGGCGTAGCCATAACATACCTTCTTTCTACAATATTTATTATATCAAGAATAAAGAAAAATACAAAGAAAAAGAGTACTAATTACTACTCTTAAACTTCTGATACCATGACTTAACACGTTCCTTGACATTATCTTTACCGTCTCTAAAATCATCACCAATTTGATTTTTAATCTCACCTAAAGCCTGATAATTTTCTTCTCCTAAATAATTCTTAATCTGATCTAGCGTTGAAAGATAAATACTGCTAGTAAATTCTGATGCCACTTGATATTTTTCTGACAAATGATCTTTCCATTGAGGAGCAATTTCTTCTCCTAAAGAAACAATAGTATCAAGATTTTCCATCGTAATAGACTTACCTTCCTCCATTAAATCATCAAAATAAACTTCACCAATAGGCTCATCATAAAAGATAAAATCAACACCAGTAATAAAAACTTCTTTTATTTTATTTTTTGCTTCTTCTATTCTTTCTTGTTGAACAAACTCTTCAATACTAGATAAATCTCCAGAAAAATAATCAAAAGAAGTATCTTCTAAACTACCTTGATCAGCATCGTAAAAAACCAAAGAATCATCTACCTTACTATCTTCACTCTCCTGCTCCAAAGAAGTAGGAATATCTAAAGTATTAGATACCTGACCACATCCAGAACAAGAAAGAACAACTCCTCCACTGAATAATAAAACTTTTAAACTTTTAAAAATATGAATTTTTTTCATATAACCTCCTACTTTACTTTTTGCATAGCAATACTACTTTGATAAGAATTAATAAAACTATCACTAGAAATAGTATCAACCAAAGCCTCACTATCATTTAAAAATTCAACTAAAGAAGAATAATTATCAGCATATTTCGATATAAAATCATAAAAAGATAAAACTTCATATTCCGATAAATTAGGAACCTTACTACCACTTAATAAATCTGCCTGATAAACAGATGAACTAACTGTTTCTTGATAATCATCAACCAAATAACAATAACGAGAATTATATACAATTTCTGCATCATTAACCGGAACATAATTGATATAGCAAACATTATCTTCCGTACTAGAAACTCTAGAAATACCAAGATATTTTATCTGCTCTAAAGAAGCCAAATCATCAATCGTAGTATCCACTTCTTGTAATATTTTTTTACTATCAAAAACAGTAAAATGTAAATACTTATCACTAACAGAATTAGAAAACAAAGTAGAATGATTTTCCATATATACAGATAAAGGAATCACTTCATTTACCACAATATCATCTGGAACAGCTCTATCTCGTAAATAATCGTAATAAGTATTATATTTTTTACTCTCGTCATAATCTTTTACGATATAAAAACTATCACTAGCTGTAAGAACAGAAAAAGAAGAAAGAGGCATATACCGAATACAAGCAGAATCAGAATAAGAATCAACATCATAAGAACGAACTAAAAAGCCCACATAATCTTCTCCTAATCGAAATGCTTCCTGACTGATTTCACCAAGATCATATTCGCCTTCTTCAGCTTCCTCAACTACTTCTTCTAAAACTTGACTATCTTCTTCTATATCAGGACTATTCTTAATATTTTGACATCCAACAAAAGACATTCCTGTAAGAAAAAAGCCAGTCATAATTGATAATTTTTTTATATGTTTTTCCATAATTGTAATCCTCATAATTTTCATCTAAAAAAAGAGAAAATAAACTTTCTATTTAATAACATACTATACATCAAAATTTGGAAAAAGAAAAGGATAAAATCCTCTTCTTTACTACTCTTCTTCACTTTGATGATCAGTACTATCTAATTGTACTAAAACTTCTCTAGGCTTCGCACCATTAGCAGGACCTACGATACCACGTTCTTCCAATAAATCAACAAGTCTTGCTGCTCGGTTATAGCCAATCTTAAATCTTCTTTGTAATAACGAAGCACTAGCCTTTTGTGTCTCAATAACAAACTGAACGACATCATTATAAATTTGATCATCATCATTAGCAGCATCACCAAACTCTACACCAGTTGCATTATTAACATTATGATCACTAACTTCCAAATTCATTAATGACTCATCATACTGTGCTTTCTGCTGATCAATAGTAAAATCAATAATTCGTTTGATTTCATCATCAGTAATAAAAGAACCTTGAATACGAGTTGGAGCATTCACACCAATTGGTAAAAATAACATATCACCTTTACCAAGTAATTTTTCAGCACCAGTCTGGTCTAAAATCGTACGTGAATCCACTCCGGAACCAACGGCAAACGAAATACGAGATGGAATATTAGCTTTAATTAAACCAGTAATAACATCCGTAGACGGTCTCTGTGTTGCAACAATCAAGTGGATTCCTGCAGCACGAGCTTTCTGAGTAATTCTTAAAATAGAGTCTTCTACTTCTTTGGCAGCAACCATCATCAAATCAGCAAGCTCATCGATAATGATAACAATATAAGGAAGTCTTGCTTTTTTAACATCATCGGCTTTATGTTCTTCATTCCATTTATCAATATAAGCATTATAAGACTCAATATTCTTAGTTTTCGTCTCACTAAATGTCTCATAACGTCTTTCCATTTCAGCAACCATCTTACTAAGCGCAACAGCTGCCTTCTTAGGATCACTAACAACTGGACACATTAAATGAGGAACTCCGTTATAAACAGAAAGTTCAACTACCTTAGGATCAACCATAACAAGTTTCACCTCATCTGGTCTTGCTCGCATTAAAATAGAACAAATAATACCATTGATACATACTGATTTACCAGAACCAGTAGTACCAGCAACTAGCATATGTGGCATCTTATTAATCTCACAAACCCCAATATCTCCCATGATACTCTTACCAAGAGGGACCATAAGTTTCTTATCAGGAGCATCCATCATCTTCTTACTACTAATAATCTCATAAAAACTAACTGGCGTTGCTACATCATTAGCAAACTCAATTCCTACCGTATTCTTACCAGGAATTGGCGCTTCAATTCTAACATCTTTCTTAGCAAGAGCCAAAGCGATTTCTCGGTTAATACTAGTAATTTTATTAACTCTAGTACCTGATGCAATCTCTAACTCATATTGAGCAACCGTAGGTCCAATATGAACTTCTACAACTTTACCTACAATCTTAAAATCTTTTAATACTTTCTCTAATATCTCTATATTCTTCTCAATAGAAGAACCATCCATTTCTTTCTGTTTCTTCTTAGGTTGATCAAGTAAACTAAGTGGAGGTAACTGATAAGAAAAATTTTTCACGGGCGCCTGTTCAGAACTAGGACTCTCCACTTTCTCATCCTTAGTATTTTCCTTAACTGGAACTTTCGTCAACTCATCAATACTAGTAATCTTAATATGTTTATCAGCATTACTTGCATCTTCTTCCTCTTCTTCACCATCACTAATAATGACAGCTTTTTTATCTTGTTTTTCTTTCTTTTCTTCTTTAACATGAGCAAGTCTCTCTTTTTGTTTTTGAAGTCCATCTTTTACAAAACCAACAATCGAAAATCCGGTAAATAAACAAAAACCACATCCCATAAGTACCCAGGAAACAATCTGCATACCAGTATAAGAAAACAACTTATCAAAAATAATCGCAAAAATCCCCCCGATAATACCTCCTCCAACAGCATACCAATCCTCTAAAATACCAGTATTCATAATACCATTAAAAGAAGCAACTAACTGATCAATGGTTGCTCGAAAAATAAGCATCATATTACCATCATTTTGTAAAACAAAATCTTGATGCATAACAATCAAAAAACCAAGAACAAAAATATATAATCCTATTAATTTTGTAGAAAAAAAATCAGGCCAGGCTCGTTTTACTAATAAATAAGCACCAACAATAAAAAATACTAACAATAGTACCATATAAATAGAACCTACTAAAAATAACGCAAAAGAAGCAATCATTCTTCCAACTGGTCCATATTTACCAATTCCTAAAACAGAAGCAAGTAGCAATAAAAGACCATAAACTTCTAATTTATATTCAAAACCACCCTTAGTTTGCTTTTTTTTCTTTTTCTTTGCCATAGTGATACTCCTTATACTTAGTTATTACAAACATATTATACAACAAATCATAAAAATACTAAACACCAAAACACAAATTTAACAGTAAAGAAAACTATAA
This sequence comes from uncultured Bacilli bacterium, assembly GCA_944364005.1. The sequence goes on from CALVVW010000035.1 coordinate 10,704, forward strand.
TACTTTTTGATAAACTTTATTATTCCCAGAAAAATCCCAATGAATCCCCTCTTCTCTAGTAATATGATAATTAGTATCACAACGTAAAAAATCAACATCCATAGAAGAAACGCTACCCTTGTCATAATGCAGATAAGAAAGATAAGCAACAACACCTCCTAAATTATATTTACTAGTAGAAGGAACACCTAAATAAATGATTTGTTTTTCAGGAGTAAAAGGAAAATTAGAACTATAAATAAAACCATTATGTAAATGAGCAGACCATAAAACATCATATCGATTATCTAACCAGCGTTTTTCTTGTGCTAAATCATCAAGACCAGAGATTTTCACATCAGGTCGAATCCAACTAAAGTATAACCGGTGACTAAAATGCATAGAAATATTAGAATCATGAGAAAGATTAGGAAAATTAATAATAAACTTTTCTCTAGGAATAACGAAATAACTAGGTCGATAACTATTTAATCCTCTTAAATCAAAAGTATAATGTTGCCTATAATCCACTCTAGGTTGAAAAAAACCTTGAATAAACTCATCATGATTTCCAATATTAGCATAAGTTCTCATCTCCTTAGGAGAGGGATTAGGATAAAAAGAAATAAAAGAATTAAGCTGCTCAAGCATTTCCTCTTTAGAAAATATTTGATTCTTGTCTTTTGGTCCATGAAACTGATCTCCTAACAGAAAACATATAGTAGCTCCTTCTCCAATGACAAAATCATATAAGCTATCTAACATACGAAAATCTTCAAACTCTGGATTTCCAATATGCGTATCAGCCATATGAACAAAAATCTTATCAGAAACACAATCATCAACCGTAAAAGAATAATGATGTCTAGAATAAGAAGAATTACGAAGTCTAGGACTATCGATATAAGAATACACTGCACCTTGATTCCAATAATCATCTCGTTGAATAGAACCTTCATAAGTAAGTAAATCTGAAATAACGCCAAAAAAATCTTCATCATCAAACGAAAAACCCTTCGTCTGTAATAAAGATTTTAATTCATAATCAGTAATACCATCCGGATGTTGCTGGATTATATCACAAACCGTACAATATAAAGGCAGTCTCTTGTAGTAATATTCAAAATCCATATACTTCACCAACTAATAGCTTATTATAACGGAATTAAATAAAATATACAAGGTAACTTGTCAAACAAATTAATTTCTAACTAATTCTATAAACTTTTTTCTTGCCACACCCTTGTCCTATTTCAAGAGCACAGTCAACAGCAACAAAATCAGTTAAATGTTCACAAGAATCTAAATAATAAACATTAGAATAATTTTTAATCTGCCTCATATCATCATCCCATTCTGAAAGCATCCTAGATATATATGCATCACTATTATTTCTATCAATATATCTTTGCCTATACTCTTCCTTTAACTCTTCTCTAGGTGTCACAATAGTAAATGGTAATCCTTTCTCAAAAAGCAAAGGAAGAAGTTCTGTTTTAAACACCACTAAAATATAAGAATATTTTTCTTGATAATATAACCGACTAATTGCTTCAATATAATTAGAAGGCCAAGCGGAATTAAGTTCTCTATCCGTACAATCTTTTCTTCTCTCTATATCACGGGCAATCTCAGGATTATGATAAATCCAATGATAATCAGAAGAATCTATATCAATAACATCACTAAAAGTATTTCCTAAATATGTTTTTCCAATTCCTGCATATCCAACAATAATTTTTGATTTCATATACATCTCTCTTTCTAAACTATAACAACATTTACTTGAATTATATAAGAAAATAAAATATAATAAAAATACATTTTATTCATATCAGAAATAACTATAAGTTATACAAAGGAGAACACATGAACATAAATTTTGAATTATATAAAACATTTTATAGTGTCGCAAAAAATCAAAACATAACAAAAGCAGCTAGAGAACTCATGATAAGTCAACCAGCTGTCAGTAAAGCTATAAAAACATTAGAAGAACAACTAAATTGCTCTCTTTTTATCAGAAACAAATACGGTGTAACTCTAACCTCAGAAGGACAACTATTCTATGAAAACATAAAACCTGCTATAGAAATGATTGAACATGCAGAAGACGAGCTACAAGAGACATTAAACTTAGAATATGGAACACTATCTCTTGGTGTAAGTAATAGCTTAACTCAAAACTATTTATTGCCATATATTAAAATATTTCATGAAAAATATCCTAATATTAAAATCAAAATATCAACATCTCCTACTTTTCAACTAATCACTCAGGCAAGAAATGGTCTAATTGATTTCATCATATTAAACCTTCCCTATAAACTTCCATCAGACTTTAAAGAACAAAGATTAAAAGAAATACATGATTGTTTTATCGCAAATAACAACTGGTCCGAACTAAAAAACAAGATGGTAGACCTAGAAAAATTACAAAACTATCCCTTAATTTTATTAGCCAAAGGATCAAATACTAGAACATTCTTAGATGAAGTTTGTGAAGAACATAATATATTACTAAATCCGGAAATGGAACTAGCTAGTTACTCCTTAGTAGTAGCTTTCACCAAAATAGGCCTAGGACTTGGTTACGCTACCAAAGAATTTATAAAACAAGAAATAGACTCAAAAGAATTATTTGAAATAAAAACAAAGCCCCAAATTCCACCACGGTCCATAGGGATAGCTCATCTAAAACAAAAACACCTAAACAAAGCATCTCTTGCCTTCCTAGACCTATTAAAAGAAAAAAATTAGAAAAAAAAAAAGAGCCTAAGCTCTTGATACATATTTACCATCACTAGTAGATATAATAATTTTTTCTCCTTCTTCAATAAATAAAGGAACTCTTACTGTATAACCAGTTTCAACTTCTGCATCTTTTAATGCATTATTTGTAGTATTACCTTTAACAGCAGCTTCTGTACGAGTAACAGTAAGTTCTACTTTATCTGGTAAATCAATTCCTAATACTTCTCCTTCAAACATAGTAATATATACTTCTAAGTTTTCTTTCAAGTATTTAGCATTGTCACCAATAACATCTTTAGATAACTCTAATTGCTCATAAGTATCCATATTCATAAAGTAATAAACATCACTCATAGTATATAAATATTGCATTAATTGCTTATCAATATGAGCAGTAGCAACTTTTACTCCAGCATTGAAAGTCTTTTCAAAAATAGCACCTGTTCTTAAATTTTTAAGTTTTGCTTTTACAATAGCAGCACCCTTACCAGGTTTTACATGTTGTGTATCCATAACAACATAAATAGCACCTTCAACCTCGATAGTAATACCGTTCTTTAAATCATTTGTACTAATCATTAAATTCACTCCCTATAATAAAATTAAAAATAAGTAGTTAACTTATTTTATTTCTTTTCCTTATGTGTTGTATGTTTTCTACATCTTGGACAATATTTACTAATCTCAAGACGATCTGTAGTATTTTGTACATTTCTAGGTTTTCTATAATTCTCTTCTTTACATTCAGTACAAACAAGAGTCTTCATTTGTCTTTTTCCTTCTTTAGCCATTTTAATCCCTCCTTACACGCCTATAGGTATTATATCAAAAAATAACAAAATTGCAAAAGATTTTTTTAAAATCATTAATTTTTTCTTGTTTTCATTAACTGTTTGGCATAAGAATAACTCATATAAGGATAAGCTGGTAATTGCTTCTTCTTTAATTCTTGACTATTTTCTAACTCTAAAATTGGAAAAACTGGTAATTGGAAAGCTTTCCTAACGGTTGCTTCCATCACAGTATTTTTAGTTGTAGGAATTTTGTTTTCTTCTAAAATAGAAATGGTTTGAAAAAAATCCTTCTTTTTAACAGGAATATCGCATCCACCATTTGTTAAAAAACAAGTAGGGCGACCACGATAATAACTTCGATCAACTACTCTGGGTAATGGAAATTCCTTTAAATATTTATAAAATGCCTCAAAATGAGGATAATCATTTCTAGAAGCGACAGTTAATAAATAAAAAGCAAGCTCACGTGGTGTATAACGCGACATAGAGTAAAAATCAAGCTCAGTAAAAACAAAAGTGTTATTTTCTACCGTAATTCCATGCTCTAAATAATAATACATATCAGATAATACTTGCTGAATTTCTTCATTTTTCTTCATAAAACCAACTCCTATATAACAAATATTATTGAAGTACTTTTACCTTTTCTAAAACCTCAGTATTTGTTAATTGATTAAAACCAGCTTGCTCAATATATTTTCCATAATCAATAGAAGCATAAGAACGATCAACTAAACTATCAATACCTGGACATGTACCAGTTTCTGAGAATTGATAAATTCCATAATTACCAGAATAATCAACGGTCATTAATTCATCATTATTAACTACTCCACTACCAGCCGCATATTTAAATTTAGCAACCCAGACAGCATAATCATTAAACTGAGTACCTTGAGGATCTAACTGTTTTAAACCATTATCATTACAATAAATACCACAATAATATCCATTCTCTTCTAACACATCAGCCCAGGCTTTAAAATTCCTAACAATTTGATCAGGATGATCTGCAAAAAATTCTCGAGCATTAATTGCCTTACCATTTTCATCATAAAATGGTTCATTTTCTAAAGGTTCAACATCAAAATAGATTGGCCAAGATGGTTGAACCTGATACTGTTTAGCAAATTTAATAAACTTAGAAGCTTCAACTCTAGCTTGTTCTTCTGTAACAGCACGACTATAAATATAAATTCCATAAGGAATACCATTTTCTTGACATCCAATAACATTATTAACAAATTCACTATCTAACTGACTTAATGCACCAGTAAGTTCTAATGTTTCAGGATCTCTTTGATACTTCATAAAATAAGAATCAAACATTTTAATAATAGCATAATCTACACCAGATGCTTTAACTTTAGCCCAGTCAATTCGCTTTTGATAAGAAGATACATCAATACCAGATAATAAATCCATATTATTTTGTTCAGAAATACTATCCTCTTCAACTCTTCTGCTCGTCTCCTCAGGAACCTTAACATCACCCTGTGCTAAATCCAAATATAACTGATAAGCCAATTTCTCATTTCTATCAGTTACTTCTTCATACTTATCATCAGTCATAGTAGCAGTAACAGATAATATATGTCCTGCTAAAATAGTGTCACTAGTAAGATTATTCTGTTCTTTAATATCATCAATACCAACACCAAGATAATCAGAAATAGAAGACAAAGTATCTCCACTTTCTATAATATAATTAATACTTTTTTCACTAGTAGAGTTTCTACCATAAATTTCTACTTCTTCACCATAGTTTTTAGCAATAGCAGCATTACTTCTCAAAGACTTATCTACTTTAGCTAAAGTCTCCTTAGTAAGACCAAAACGCGCCGCAATAGAATCAACCGTATCTCCAACTTGAATCGTATATTCTTGCTGATCTTCTTTCTTATCTAAATCAATTTTAGCAACTACTTCTGTTCCTTCTGATAACTCCTCATCCAACTTCTTATTCCAACGTCTTAAATCATCAGAATCAACACCTAACTTATTAGAAAACTCATCGATAGTTGTTTCTTCTTTCGTAACTAACGTAACTTTACCAGACTCACTATATAAATAAGAGCCACCAATAACCGCAAGAGCTGCTACAACACCAGCAGGAACTAATAATTTTTTCTTTTTTCTTCTTCTACTTCCATGGCGTACTAATCTTCCCATATAAACACCCTCTTCAAATGTGGCTAAATTATACCACAAAAAAGAGAAAATGTCAAATTTGACACTTTCCTAGGGTTGTGCATAATACATTTCGAAAAACTTATTAGTAACTTCTTTCGTAATATGCAAAGTAACCAAACTAGCATAATCTCTACTAGAGTTAGGATGAGAAGAATTAGGCGAAGTAACCATAATACTCATCACCGGATTATTAGCAGGAGCATAACCAACAAAAGAAGAAGTAATAGTCTCTGTATCTATAATACCATTGCCATCAGTATCAACAAAACTTTGCGAAGTACCAGTCTTTCCAGCCGCATCCCAGCGATCATCAATATATCCACGTCCATATCCTCCACTAGAATGCATAACAGCATAAAAACCTTCTTTTACTCGAGCCATATATTCAGGCTTCGTATCAATCGTATTTAAAACTTCCCTTTCTACAGTTAAAATAGTCTTCCCCAAAGAAGCATCTTCAGTCGACTCATGCACTTCTTTTAACAAATGAGGAGCAAGCCTACTACCACCATTCGCAATCGTTGACACATACTGAGAAAGTTGTAACGGCGTATAAGATTCATACTGTCCCATAACAAAATCAAGTAAATTACCAGAATTAGTATCCTGTTTAGCACCATATCCCAATCCTTCAGAAGGTAAATCTATTCCAGTCGCAACACCAAGTCCAAAAGAATGATACATATTACGATAAATATCAAAAGCACTCTGATTAAAATTAAGTTTCATTCCCCTAGAATATTCTTGTCCATTAACTCGAATAGCAGCTTTAAACTGATAAACATTACTACTTTTCGCTAGTGCTGTAATATCGTTAATTCTTCCCAAATTATTAACAGAAGAACATTTCTCAGGTGCTCCAGCAATCTTAACACACTCATCTAACATATATTCTCCAATTTTTACTGCCCCTGTATTATAAGCAACAAGCATCGAAGCACCCTTGACAACAGATCCAGGTGTAATAGGTAATAAAAAGATACTAGTAGTATTATCCACCACTTTATCTCCAACTAACTGCTTAGAAGCCATCGCTAAAATCTCTCCTGTATTAGGATCTTGAATAACAACACTAGAATGATCATAATATTCTGTATTAGGCTCACTCTTAGCTTTTAATACTTGCTCTGTTAAAATTCTCTCTACTTCTTGTTGTAGATTAATATCAATCGATAAGACAATATCATTTCCTCTTTTTCCTTCTTTCACAAGCTTTAATTCATGTGAATTAACTACTTGATACTCTGCTTTTTCTCCCTTCAAATACTCTTCATACTCTTTTTCAAGATAACTAAGACCAACTCTATCATTTAAAGCATAACCTTTAGCTAAATACTC
>CALVVW010000036.1 GCA_944364005.1 uncultured Bacilli bacterium
GATAGTGATGCTCATGCGGATGGTATGACACAAGATGAGATGATGGAATATATTCGTGAACATAAAGTTCCTTGTCCTAACTGTGGTAAGAGTAATTATACAGATATTCGTCAATTTAATTTGATGTTTGAGACTCATCGTGGCGTTACGGAGGATGGAAAAAATAAAGTTTATTTACGTCCTGAAAATGCGCAAGGTGAGTATGTTAACTTTTTAAATGTTCAACGTACAATGCGTGCGAAGCTTCCTTTTAGTATTGGACAGATTGGTAAGGCTTTTAGAAATGAAATTACGCCAGGTAACTTTACATTTAGAACAATTGAATTTGAACAGATGGAATATCAGACTTTCTGCAAGGAAGGTGTTGATAGTGATTTATATCGTTATTTTAAAGATTATGCTAAAAACTATTTCTTAGATTTAGGTATTCCTGATGAGAAACTTAGATTCCATGATCATGAAAAATTAGCTCATTATGCTAAAGAAGCTTGTGATATTGAATATCAATTTAGTTTTGGATGGGGAGAGATTAATGGTACTCATAATCGTACTAATTATGATTTATCTCGTCATCAAGAATATTCTGGTGTATCTCAAGAATATTTAGATCCTGAAACTAATGAAAAATATATTCCATATATTATTGAGTCTACAGTTGGATGTGATCGTTTGGTACTTGCTTTACTTGATAATTCTTATTATGAAGAGACATTAGAAAATGGTGATACCAGAGAGGTTATGAAATTTCATCCTGCAATTGCGCCATATAAAGTGGCAGTGTTACCTTTAAATAAAAAATATCATGGTGAAAAAGCTAGAGAAGTTTATCAAGAGTTAGCTAAGCATTTTATGACTAGTTATGATGAGACTGCGTCTATTGGTAAACGTTATCGAAGACAAGATGCTATTGGTACTCCTTTTGCAATTACAATTGATGATGAAACATTAAATCATGGTACAGTTACGTTAAGAGATCGTGATACTATGGAACAGATTGTATTAAAATTAGAGGAAGTACCTAGTTATATTGAGGAAAGAATTAAGTTTTAATTCTTTCTTTTTTTAACAGTATAGGGGAAAATATCATTTTCAATATGGATAAATATATGAACTTTTGATATACTAACGATAGAAAATTAAGTAATTATTATGCTTAATTTATCTTGTTTATATTAAAATAGAATTATGAGAGGAGATAATATATGTCAGTGATTGGAGTACCTTTACGTTATACTCATATGAGTGATGATAGACCTATCTTATATTTAGGCGAGAAAGTTAGAAGAACATTACAAAAGGCTGGTGCCATAGTTTTTCCTATTTGTCCAGTACAAGATGTTGACTATATTGATACTAAGGGAAATATGTTTCCTGAACTTACGGAAGAGGAAAAGAGAGTTATTTCTAAAAATTTAGATATGTGTGATGGTGTGTTTTTTCCTGGAGGGGGAAAGTTTACACCATATGATAGATATTTATTGGAACTTGCCATTGAAAAAAAGATTCCTGTACTTGGTGTTTGTTTAGGAATGCAGATGATGGGTTGCTACGAGGAAGAGGTAAAGTTAGAAGAGAACGATAGTTTTATTAATCATAATCAGAGTAATAACGATGAATTGGTTCATGAAGTTATTATTGATAAAAATAGTAAGTTGTATCAAATTATTGGAAAAGAAAAGATTATGGTGAATAGTTTTCATAAAATGCATAGTACTGATAACCATGTCTATAGAACTGTTGCTAGAAGTTTGGATGGTCAAGTGGAGGCATTGGAATATTCAGGAAAGACTTTTAATTTAGGTGTTCAATGGCATCCTGAGATTAGTTATGATTTTGATTTAAATTCTAGGAAATTAATTGATGCTTTTTTAAAAGCAGCAGAAGAAAGAAGTTGTCAAAGAGAAAACAATGTAGAAGTGTAAAATTTGACATTTTGATAGTTTTATGGTATAATCGAGCTACATAAATTGAAGGGGGAAAGTTTATGAATTATGATAAGATTTTAGAAAACTTTTTAGATGATGTGCAAAGAGAAGGAACTTATGCTACTCGTGAAGAATTAGAGGCTGCTACTAAACCAATGCTTGAAATTATTCAAAAGAAACCGGATGCTACACCAGAAGAATTGGTTGAAGCTGTTATTCAAGATGATATTCAATTTTTAGAAGAGTTACGTAGTAATTATCCTATTCCCGGGTATACAGTTGGTATGCAAGCTGGAAATATTAATGTTAAGATGCTTGGTGGTACTATGGGCGTTACTGGGAAAGATATGAGAGAGGATGCTATTTTTGATGTTGCTTCTACTTCTAAATTTTATACTCAAATTATTGCTTATAATTTATTGAAAGAAGGAGCATTTACTTTAGATGATAAAGTAAAAGATTTGGATTCTCGTTTTAAAAATGTTGAAGATTTAACTATGCGAGATGTGTTGACGTTTAATGCTCATTTTGATACTGCTGGACGTCTTTCAGATCAAAGAACTATTGAAGAGGCAAAAGACTGTTTATATAATATGAAAGGTGCTCCTGCCGGAAAACATGATTATAATGATATGGGTATGATGCTAACTAAGGAAGTTATGGAAAATGTTACTGGTAAGTCTTATCAAGAATTGGTGGATTATTATATTGTTAATAAATTAGGTTTAAAAGATACTCATTTAGTTCTTCCAAAAAATAAAATTGAAAGATTTACTGGTAGTGCCAATTTTGCTGTTGGTATGGTTAACGATCCTAGTGCTTTAGCTGTCGGAGGATATAGTGGTCATGCTGGTATTAAAACTACTAGTGATGATTTGATTTCTTTAGGTGAAGGTGTTTTAACAGGAAAAATTCTTCCTAGTGAGATGTTATCTGATGCTTATACTCCAGGTATTAAAGCTAATCGTGGTATCATGGGAAATACTTATACTTCTCATGAGCAAGGTACTGCAATGACTTATGTTTCTAGATTAGCTCCTAAAAAAGCTTTTGCTGTTCAAGGAAGTACTAGAAATAATGTGGTAATGGGACCTGATTCTATTAGTACTATTTTAGTAAGTTCTTGTGCTATGGGATTAGAGCGTGCTAAGGAAGAAGAAGCAAAAATTAATGTAAAACGTGCTGAAGAAGGAAAAAGTCCATTATCTTTAGTAAAGGAATTTACTTATGATAGAGATGGCCGTGAAGTTCATTATAATTTAGTAGATGTTAGACAAATGTTACCAAGTACTCCAACAGTGGAACGTATTATTAATAAAAATGCAGAATTAAGTTTAAAATTAAATTTCTTAAATACTGTTATCAAAGCTTACGATTCTCATTATAATCAACCAGTAAATGTTGTTGCTAATGGTAAAACATTTCAGAAATAGAGTATTCTGTTAAGTATTTAAGTGTTAAAGTTAAGTGCTTTGGCACTTTTTAAATTCTAAAAGTTGAATATTATTAAAAAAATTAAATATAAATATTAGAAAAATTGTTGACAAACTGGAAGTTTTTGCATAAAATATTACTAGTCGAGAAAAAAGGAAAGAGATTTATATCCACCTGATTGCAACTAGCAATGGGTCAAAAGCCTATGAACAAAGTTATTTTGTTATGTTATGGTTTAAGTGGATATAATGTGTGTATATCCGCTTTTCTTTTTCTTGTAATATATGGAGGTGTTAATTATAGCAAGCAATAAGGGTAATTTGTTAATAAACGATCAAATTAGAGCTCGCGAAGTGTTAGTTATTGGACCTAACGGGGAACAAGTAGGAGTTAAGTCTTTACAAGATGCACTTACTTTAGCAAGTTATGCAAATTTGGATTTGGTTCTTATGAGTCCTAATGCTAATCCACCTGTTTGTAAGGTAATGGATTATAATAAATATCGTTACGAAAAACAAAAGAAGGAAAAAGAAGCATTAAAGAAACAAAAAGCTAATATGTCAGAGTTAAAAGAGTATCGTTTATCACCAGTTATTGATGTTGGGGATTTTGAAACCAAACTTAGAAATGCTACTAAGTATTTAGAGAAAGGTGATAAAATTAAACTTACTATTCGTTTTAAGGGTCGCCAAATGGCTCATACAGAATTAGGTAAGGAAGTTTTAGAACAGTTTGCATCTCGAGTTACAGAAATTGCGGATATAGAACAGAGTCCCAAATTAGACGGTAAGACCATGACTATGTTATTGGTTCCAAAGAAAAATAAATAGTAGGAGGAAGAAATATGCCAAAAATTAAAACACATAAAGGTACTGCAAAAGTTGTAAAAGCACGTAAGAATGATTATAAAATTGGACGTCCAGGAAGTCGTCATAATACTGGAGCAAAGTCTACAAATGTTAATAGAAAGAATAGAAAAGGATCTAATTTAAGTAAAGCAGATCAAAATAGATTAAAGAATATAATCTAATTTTATGTAATAATTTGAAGGAGGAAGAAACATGGCAAGAGTAAAAAATGGAGCAGTTACAAAAGCTCGTCATAAAAAAGTATTAAAACAAGCTAAAGGTTACTTTGGTAGTAAACATAGACTTTATAAGTCAGCAAAAGAACAATTAATGCATTCTGGTCAATATGCATTTAGAGACAGAAAACAGAAAAAGAGAGAATTTAGAAAGTTATGGATTACTAGAATTAATGCTGCATGCCGTCAAAATGACATCAGTTATTCTAGATTTATTGAAGGTTTAACTAAAGCAGGTGTTGAAGTTAACCGTAAGATGTTATCAGAAATTGCAATTAACGATCCTAAGATGTTTAGTGAGTTTGTTAAAATTGCACGTGATGGTAAAGAAGGTAAAATTACTCCAGCAGAAGAAGTTATTGGACGTGAAGTTACTGTAACTGCATCTAATGGAGCTAAAGAAGAGAAAAAAGTAGCAGCTGCAAAACCTGATAAAAAAGAAGAAGTAGCAGAAGAAGCAACTACTGATTATACAAAAATGACAGTTGCTGAATTAAAAGAAGCTGCAAAGAAAGCTAATATCGAAGGATATTCTACTATGAAAAAAGCTGAGTTAGTAGCAGCATTAACTAAATAAAAATATACATATTAGCGAATTTATTTATCTAGTGCCTTAGGGTGGTAAATATTAGAAACTAATAGAAGAAAAACGAAAAGGAGAAAGAATTATGTCTATAGTATCAATGAATTATTTATTAGAAGCTGGTGTTCATTTTGGACATCAAAAGAGAAGATGGAATCCTAAGATGAAGGAGTTCATCTATACAACAAGAGATGATATTTATATTATCGATTTACAAAAAACTGTAAAAAAATTAGAAGAAGCATATGAAGCAATGAAAGAGATTGCTGAAGCAGGTGGAAAGGTTTTATTTGTAGGAACTAAGAAACAAGCTCAAGAAGCTGCTGAAGAGTGTGCTGTTAGAACTAACATGTATTTCGTTAATGAAAGATGGTTAGGTGGAACTTTAACTAATTTCAAGACTATTCGTTCTAGAGTTAAGAGAATGGATGATATTGATAAAATGGAAGCTGATGGTACATTTGATTTATTACCTAAAAAAGAAGTTATCCAAATTAAGAAAGAATATGCTAAGTTAGATAAGAACTTAAGAGGTATTCGTGAAATGAAGAAATTACCTCAGGCATTAGTAATTGTTGATCCTCGCAAAGAAGAGAATGCAATTAAAGAAGCTCGTATTTTAGGAATTCCTGTATTTGGTATCGTAGATACTAACTGTGATCCTGACTTAGTTGATTACGTTATCCCTGGTAATGATGATGCTGTTCGTGCTGTTAAATTATTACTTGGTGTATTAACTAATGCTATTAGTGAAGTTAATGGTAATGAAATTATTGACTATGTTAATGATGATGATAAATCTAAAGGTGAAAAGAAAGCTTCTAAGAAAGAAAATGTAAAAGAAGAGGCAAAAGAAGTAAAACCTGAAGTTAAAGAAGAAGTAGTAGAGGAGAAAGTAGAAGAGGTATCTACAGATAATGATGAGTTTTCTTCTATGACATTGGCTGATTTAAAAGCAAAAGCTAAAGATGCTGGTGTTAAAGGATATTCTACTATGAAAAAAGCTGAATTAATTGAAGCATTAACTAAATAATTATGATAAACTAAGATTAAGGAGGGTGGATGGTATTCACCCTTTTATTGTTATAAGAGGAGGATAAAAATGATAAAAGCAAGCGATGTAAAAGAATTAAGAGAAAGAACTGGAGCTGGAATGCTTGATTGTAAAAAAGCATTAGAAGCTACTAGTGGTGATATGGAACAGGCTATTGATTGGCTTAGAGAAAAAGGAATTAGTAAGGCAGCTAAGAAAGAAAGTAGAATCGCTGCTGAAGGATTAACTGATGGAGCAAGTGAAGGAAATGTTGCAGTTATTACTGAAATTAACTGTGAGACTGATTTCGTTGCTCAAAACGAAGACTTTAAGAAGTTAGTTTTAGATATTAGAAAGACATTGTTACATAATGATGTTAGTACTATGGAAGATGCTAATAAATTAACTATTGAAGGTGGTAGTGAAACTGTTGAAGAAGCAGTTGTTAACTTTACTGCTAAGATTGGTGAAAAGATTAGTTTCCGTAGATTTGAAAGAGTAGTAAAAGAAGATGGTCAAAACTTCGGAATTTATTCTCACATGGGAGGAAGAATTACTGCTTTAGTAGTACTTGATGGTGCTAATGAAGAAGTAGCTCGTGATGTTGCTATGCATATAGCAGCTATGAATCCAGTAGCTGTAAAACGTAGTGATGTACCAGCTGATATGGTAGAAAGAGAATCTCATGTTATTAAAGAACAAGTTATGAATGAAGGAAAACCTGCTGATATTGCTGAAAAAATGGTTACAGGTAGACTTAATAAGTTCTATAAAGAAATTTGCTTAGAAGAACAAGCATTTATCAAAGATTCTAATATGAATGTTTTGGATTATGTAAAATCTAATGGTGGATCAATCGTTTCTATGGTTCGTTTTGCTGTTGGAGAAGGTATTGAGAAAAAGGAAGAAAACTTTGCTGAAGAAGTAATGAGTCAAATTCAAAACGCATAATATTAGGAGACGTTATGAGAAAAGTAGTAGTTGTTGTTGCAATTTTTAGTCTTTTATTCATTAATGGTTGCTCTGTTAAGAAGATGGAAGAGTTAACGGATGCAGAAAAATTTGCTAATGAATATTCTATTAGTGAAAAAAATCCCTTTCATTATGCTACTGTTGATGATGTTTTAGATTTAATTGATAATGGTCAGTCAGGCATTCTATTTTTAGGGAATTCTGATTCTGAATGGTCTACTTTTTGTGTTAAAGTATTAAATAAAGTATTAAATGATAAAAAAGTAGAATTGGTCTATTATTTTAATCCTGAAACTGTCAAGAATAAAAATAGCAAAAAGTTTAAATCTATTACGGATGCTTTAAGTATTAAAGAAGATAGTAATCTACCAATTGTTTATGTTATTAAAGATGGTAAAATAGTTGATCAAGTTGATTATTCTATTCATGACGATACTTCTTTAGATGATAAGGATAAGAAACAATTAGAAGAGGAATACTTGGATTTAGTTTCACAATATGTATAGATGTCTAATTAGACATCTTTTTTTATATATTGTTTTTTATTAAATTTATATGTTATTATATATAATATAAGGAGAGTATAGATTATGAGTAACCATAAAAAAAATAAAGCTCTTATTATGTTAGTTGTTATTTTAATTTTGGCTTTAATCATGACTACAGGATATATTGTTTATGATAAGCTTATTGTTGAAGGAGAGACTGAAGAAAAAAATGACGATAATAAAGTGAATACTACAAAAGAAGATATTCCAGAAAAATTGATAGAAGTAGATGTGAATAGTACAGAGATTCAAAATTTGTTTTCTAATATTTCCCATGGATTAAATTCTTATTGTGGTATTAATTATTATTATCAAGATAAGAAAATTTTGGCTAGTGATCTTTCTAATGATTTAGTTTTTGATATTGTTTTATCACAGTTGTATAATGATAGGAAAACACAAGGTGAGTTATATCCATTTTCTCAAATAGGGGATGGTTTTACAGCCAATGAATTAGATGCAAAAATTAAAAGTACTTTTGGAAAAAATTATTCTTTTACACATCGTACTATTAATTCTTGTCCTGTATTTGAATATGATAGTGTTAATCAAAAATACGTTATCAATTCTTCCCCTGGATGTGGTGGAACTTGTGGTGCAGCGAATTTAAAGAAAATTGTTAAAGCTTTAAAAAATAATCAGACAATAGAACTATATGTTAGAGTCTTATTTGCTGGTGGAGTGGATAGCATTGATTATTATAAAGATTATAATAAGACGCAAAAAGTGGAAGGATTAGAGATGGATTCTAATAATTTGTTTCCTATAGAAAGTGATAATAATGTTGCTAAAGGTAGTTTATATAAGTTAACTTTTGAAAATGAAGATGGAAATTATGTATTTGTTTCTTCAGAATTAGTTAATGAGTCTTAAGAGTAGATTAAATTCTACTTTTTTCTTTCTTTTCTTCTTCCTTTATATTATAATGATATCAAGGAGAGATGAATTTAATGGATAGTAATGAAATTATTAAATTAACAAAGGAAAGTATGGAGAATACTTTAAAAAATCTTGAGAAACGTTTTGCTACTGTACGGGCTGGTCGTGCTAATCCTAGTAGTCTAGATGGAGTTAATGTGGAATATTATGGAAGTATGACTCCGCTTAAACAATTAGCAACGATATCTGTACCAGAAGCTACACAATTACTTATCAAACCATTTGATAGAAGTTGTTTAGGTGCTATAGAAAAAGCTATTTTAGCTGCTAATTTAGGATACACTCCTAATAATGATGGAGAGACTATTCGTATTGTAATTCCAGCACTTACTGAGGAAAGACGTCGTGAACTTACAAAGCAGGTTAAAGCAATCGCAGAAGATGCTAAAGTATCTGTTCGTAATAATCGTCATGAAGCTTTAGAAATGGTAGAACAAGAGGAATTTCCAGAAGATATTGAAAAAGGCATGGAGAAAGATATTCAAGATTTAGTTAATACTTATAATAAAAAAATTGAAGAAATGTTAAAAGAAAAAGAAGGAGAATTGATGACAATTTAATTCTTTTTTTTTACAATTTTTGACGAAAATTGTCGAAAAATGTGATATTGCTTGTTTACATTTTGTTTTGTTTATGATATTTATATATTAAGAATAGGAGGTATTTTTGATGCAGAAGAAAAAGAATAGAGTAATTATTGCTTTAGCAGCAATTATTGGTTTTATGGCTGTGGGTTATGCTTTATTAAGTCAAGAGTTAACAATTAACGGTACTGCTAATATTGATTCTACTTGGGATGTTAAAATTACAGACATTACTTCAGGGGAATTTGAAGGAGGTGCTAGTAACTCTTTAGATGAAGGAGAAGAAGAAATTTTACCATCAGTTAGTGGTGATGGATTAACTGCTACATTTAGTGTAGATTTAACACAACCAGGTGATCAAGGTGTGTATATTGTTACTGTTACTAATAATGGTACTATTCCTGCTAAGTTAATGAATGTTCCAGATGTAGCTACTATTAATGGAGAAGAACCTACAGAAATTCAATTTAATGTTAGCGTTCTTGGAGAAAAAATGGTATTACAACCAAATGAGACCGCACAAATCGCAGTTGTAGCTGCATGGCCAGATACATCTGAAACAATTCCTGAAGGTGAAGTTAGTAAAACTGCAACTATTACTCTTAATTATCAACAAGTAACAGCTGATGATGTTGGAGACTAAAAATAAAAAAAGGGAGTAATACTCCCTTCTTTTCTATTATTTTTATGAAAATATTTTCCAAAAAAAATTGCAGTTATCTTGCTTTATTATTTCTTTTAGTTATTAGAATTATTTGCTTTTTCTTGGATATAAATATTCCTATTTTAAATTTAGTGCTTTTTGGTATTTTATTTTTGGTATTTTTATTTTTATTTCCTAATAAAAATCATATTAGAAATTACCAGAAAAGTTTAACGAAAACAGTACTTATTGTTGTTATTGTTTATTATATTATATATTATTTCTTGGGACTTATTATAGGTTTTTCTTATAATTTTTATGATACTAGTTGGTCTGGAATCATTTATAATAGTTTTGTTTTTATATTACCTTTGTTATTGCGTGAAGAAGTACGTAGTCGATTTATTCGTATTCATAAGAAGAGTGCTTATCTATTTATTACTATTATCTTTATTATTTACGAAATGCTATGTTCTACTTTTTTTTCGTTTTATGATAATGAAGAGTTACTTTCTAATGTTTTTTCTATTTTTATACCTTGTATATTAGAAAATATTTTACTTACTTATCTTGTTAGTTTTGCTGGTATTAGAACAGTATATGCATATTTTATTTCAGCACTTATTTCTAAATATTTTGTACCTATTCTTCCTGATTTAGATTGGTTCTATCGATTGCTGTTGCAAATTGTTTTCTATTTATGTATTTATTCTGTTGTTTCTCATGAATATTTATTTAAAGTTTTAAGACAATCCTCTAAAACTGAAAAGAAACAATCTATTGTTTATTTATTTTCTATTGGTTTTGTTATTATCATAGGGTTATTTGTTGCAGGATTTTTTAAGTATCAACCTATTGCTGTACTTACTTATAGTATGGTTCCTACATTTACTAGGGGAGATGTTGTTGTTATTAATAAATTAAGTGATGTAGAAAAGATAGGGTTAAAAAAAGGAGATATTATACAGTATAAAAGAAAAGATACTATGGTTATTCATAGAATTATTGATATTGTGGATGACAATGATGAGAGAGGTTATATTTTACAGGGAGATAATAATAATAGCGAAGATCCTTTTATTGTATATGATAATCAAGTTGTTGGAAAAGAAGTTTTTAGTATTCCTAAACTTGGATATCCTAGTGTATGGCTTAGTGAGTTTTTACATCCAAATCAAAAAGTAGAAGTTGAAGTTGGTAGGTGATGTTATGTTAAAAGTTATGAGTAGAAAATTTTCATTACAAACTCTTGTTGTGTTAGTAGCAATTATTTTGTGTTGTTTTTTCGCAATATTATTTTTTTCTAATATATTAGTTCCAACGAAGACTCGTGTTGATTATACTGTTTCACAGAAAAATAATATTAATTATTATGTTTCTTTATTGGATAATAGTTTTATGGATGAGAAACTATTAGGTATGAATCAGTCTTATATTTCTTCTATGATTCAGTCTATCAATATTACTTTTTTTCATGATTCTTCTATTGACACCAATCAAAGTTTTGATTATGACTATACCATTTATGCTAGACTATCTGCTTCTTATAAAGAATCTAACGGGGTAGAAACGGAAATTTGGGATAAGATGTATCCTTTAAAATGGCAAGAACAAGTGAAAGCTAACCAGGGAAAAATATCTATTAATGAACAGATTAGTATTCCTTATCAAGATTATAAAAATATTATTAATGATTTTAAACAGAGTTTAGGTATTAATGTGGATGCTAAACTTGATGTTATTATGAAAATGCATCAAGTATACAGGGATACTGATAGCAAAACTAGTAAATCAATACTATCTGTTCCTATGGATCAGGATGTAGTGCAAATTACTACGGAATATGATAAGAATGATTCTTTTGTAAAACAAGAGAATGTTTCTAATTTACGAATGAATTCAACGGTTACTGTTATTTTATTGATTCTTTTAGGAGTAGGATTTGGATTTTTAATTTTTGCTATTGTTTTAAAGTTACTTCCAAGTCATTCTAAGAGTAAATACGAAATGATGAAAAATAAGATAAAAAAAGAGTATAGTTCTATTATTATCGATGTTGATAATCACATTGATTTTTCTAATTTTACTATTTTTGATATAAAAACTATTGAAGAACTTGTAGATTTAGAAGAAGAAGTTAGAATGCCGATTTTATTTTATGAAAAGAAAAAAGATGGTGTTTGTTATTTTGTAGTGATTAAAGATAATTATATGTATCGTTTTACATTAGAAGATTTAGAAGATGAGATATTATAAGGAAGGGATTTTGTATGAGGAGAAGAAGGAATAGAAAATTTAAATTAGTATTACTGTTATCTTTTTCTTTTTTTATTTTGTTTCTTTCTTCTTCTTACGCATTGTTGTCTGAAAATTTAAAAGTAATTGGTCAAGCAACTATTTCTTCAGTTGCTTCTAGTGGTGGTGATTTTATTGTTGATCAGGTAGGAGAAAATGAAGATAGTGGATTACGGGATAATGGCGATGGTTCTTATGATTTCGTAGGGGATGATTCTTTATCTGTTACAAATTTTATAAAAATACCAGGAGATGAGGTTTTATGGAGAGTTATTTCTATTGATGTTTCTGGAAGTCTTAAAATTATCCGTAATAGTGATGATAGTTTGAAGGGTATGTTTAATAATAAAAATTCTAATTTTCATGATTGGACATCTACATTAATATTTCAAACATTACAAGATTGGTATCAGACACATTTAAGTACATATTCTAGTATTATTGTTCAAAATCCAGAGTGGCTTCTTACAGAAGCATCTAAAGCTTCACCTACTGATGTTACTCCTTTAGGCGTTTATACAGATAGTCCTATTGGTCTTATTCGTAATGATGAAGTTTTAAATAGTTCTAGTAGTGGGATGACTAATGATGGAAATGTTTCTTCTTGGTTAAATGGGGATTATTTATGGACTATGACTTATTACTCTGATAAGGCTACGGAGGCATGGAGAGTTAATGATAATGGAAAGTTTATGCATTCTAGTGTTGACTCTTCTAACACTTATATTCGTCCGGTAATTTATTTAAAGTCAAATACTATTATTTCTTCTGGTAATGGTACGGAATTTGAACCTTTTGTGGTAAAGTATTAAAAAATATTTGTTTTTTTCATTTCTTGTGTTATAATAAGCGTATTGATGTTGATTAAGAAGTAGTAGTAAATGATGTCTTTTTAGAGAGTCTATGGTTGGTGGAAATAGATAAGAATAGTTTATGAATTCGTCTTAGGAGTCCCTATAACAAAATTATAGGCGTTAATCGCGTTAAGATAAAGAGGTAGTTAAATAACTATAAATTAAGGTGGTACCGTGTTTTATACACCCTTAAGTTATAGTTATTTTTTTGTTTAGAAAGGATGATTGTATGAAAGTAGAAGAGATAAAAAATAAAATGCAAGAAGAGTTACAAGGTGTTTGTGATTTAAAAGCTTTAAATGACTTACGTGTAAAGTATTTAGGTAAGAAAGGTCTTATTACAGAGTTAAATAGTGAGATTAAAAATATTCCTAATGAGGAGAAAAAAGCTTTTGGTCAAAAAGTAAATGAAATACGTACATTATTTCAGTCTACTTATGATGAAATAAAGAGTCGTTTAGAAGAGGAAGAATTAAATCAAAAGCTTGCTAGTGAAGCTATTGATATTAGCTTACCTAGTACTAAAGTAAGTCAAGGTGCTCCTAATATTTTGGAGAAGTTGATTGAAGAAGTAGAAGAAGTTTGTATGTCCATGGGATATGATGTTGTGGATGGACCTGAGATTGAAGAAGATAAGTATAACTTTGAGATGTTAAACATTCCTAAGGGACATCCGGCAAGAGATGCTCAGGATACTTTCTATTTAGAAGGTGAAGAGATTTTACTTCGTAGTCAGACTTCTCCTGTACAAGTACGTACGATGTTAAAAGGAAAGGGAGAAGTACCAGTTAGAGTTATTTGTCCTGGTAAAACTTATCGTAGGGATGATGATGATGCTACTCATTCTCATCAATTTATGCAGATTGAGGGATTACTTGTTGATAAGGATATTTCATTATCTGATTTGAAAGGTACAATCGATGTTATTGTTAAGAAGCTGTTTGGGGATGATGTTGAAACACGTTTTCGTCCAAGTTATTATCAATTTACAGAACCTTCTGTAGAAGTTGATATTAGTTGTTTTAATTGTAAAGGTAAGGGTTGCAATATATGTAAACATACTGGTTGGATTACTATTGCTGGAGCTGGAGTGGTTCATCCTAATGTACTTCGTATGAGTGGTTATGATCCAGAAGTTTGGAGTGGTTTTGCTTTTGGATTTGGTGCTGAGCGTATGGCAATGCTTAAATATGATATTAATGATTTAAGAGTTTTTTATAATACAGATTTAAGAGAAGTTAAGCATTTTGATAGAAGGGAGCTTAAGTGCGATGATTAGTTTAGAATGGGTAAAAGATTATATTGATATTAGTGATCAAGATTTAGAAAATTTAGCAGTTAAGATTACAGAAGCTGGTATTAATGTTGAAAAAGTTATTACTAATCATATTGATCATTTAGTGATTGGTAAAGTTGTTAGTTGTGTCCCTCATCCAGATAGTGATCACTTGAATTTGTGTCAAGTAGATGTTGGACGAGATGAATTGCAACAGATTGTTTGTGGTGCCTCTAATGTAAGAGAGGGACTTAAAGTTATTGTTGCACTACCTGGAGCTGTTTTACCAGGTGACTTTGTTATAAAAGCTAGTAAGATTCGTGGTGTAGAGTCTAATGGTATGATTTGTGCTTTATATGAACTTGGTTTGGAAGAAAAAACGGATGAAGCATATGCTCGTGGAATTGAAGAGCTAGATGCTGATGCTCCTATTGGGAAAGATCCACTTGTTTATTTGGGACTTGAATCTACATTATATGAGCTTGATATTCATAAACATCGTAATAATGATTGTTATTATCATATTGGTTTTGCTTATGAGATTGCTGCTATTTTGAACCGTAAGGTAACATTACCTGATTGTAGTTATCAAGAAGAAAAAGATAATATTGAAAATCATTTTTCTTTAGATGTGGGAACTAGTAAATGTCCTTATTATTTAGCTAAAATGGTTACTGATGTAAAGATAGGGGAGTCTCCTGAGTTTATTCAGAGACGTTTAATTGCTGCTGGTATGAGACCTATTAATAATGTTGTTGATATTTCTAATTATGTTATGTTAGAGTTTGGACAACCTCTTCATTTCTTTGATAAAGATACTTTAGGAAATCATATTTTAGTAAGAGATGCGAAAGAAGGAGAAGAAGTCGTTACTCTTGATGGTAAAAATAGAATTCTTCGTAGTAGTGATATTGTTATTACTGATGGAGAAAAGCCTGTTTGTGTTGCTGGTGTCATGGGTGGTGAGAATACTGAAGTAACAGAAAATACGAAAAATATTTTGATTGAAGCAGCTATTTTTGATGCTGTTAGTATTCGTTATACTGCAGCTCACTTAGATCTTCGTAGTGAAGCTAGTATTCGTTATGGTAAAGGATTAAATTATGAATATACTTTAATGGCTATCAATCGTGCTTGTCATTTATTAGAAAAGTATGCTGGCGCTAAAGTGTTATCTGGTATGGTTTGTCATGATGTTGTTGATAAGAGTGAGAAAGTAGTAGAGTTTTATCCTGAACAAGTAGATAAGATGCTTGGAATTCGTATTACAGAAGAGGATATGAAGATAGAACTTGAACGACTTGATTTTCCATATACTTTAGAAGATGGTAAGTTTAGAGTAGTTATTCCTAAGAGAAGACTTGATATTGATCCTAATGTGAATGATATTGCTGAAGAGATTGGAAGACTTTATGGATATCAAAAACTAGTGTCTACTTTACCTAAGGTAGGAATTCGTCGCGGTGAATATGTAGGTGATGTTAAATATCGTAAAGCAGTATCTAAAAGACTTCGTAGTTTAGGATTTAATGAAGTTAAAACTTATACTTTAGTATCTCCAGAGGCAAGTTCTAGTTTTGATTATGAGAAAAAGGAAAAAGCAGTTCTTCCTAATCCAATGAGTGTTGATAAGAGTGTTATTCGTACAACATTACTTCCATCATTACTTCAAGTTTATCATTATAATAAGGCTCGTAAAGTAGAAGATATTGCGGTTTATGAAGTTGCAAAGACTTATGATAAGAGTTATCAAGAAGAAAGTAAAATTGCTTTCTTAATGAAAGGTAATTATGTTGTTAATCCTTGGAAGGGTAGTATGCCTGTAGATTTCTATTTAATGAAAGGATTTGTTGAGGATATACTTACTTATTTTGGATTCCAAAATCGTTATAGTTTTGAAGTTAGTAATATTCCTGATATGCATCCTGGAAAGTCTTGTCAAATTTTATTAGATAGAAAACCAATTGGTATTTTCGGACAAGTTCATCCTAATACATGTAAGGATGAAGTATATGTTTGTGAGATTTCTCTACAAGCATTGATGCAGAAAGTAAAACCTCTTAAATTTAAGGAAGCTAGTAAGTATCCAACTATTGAAAAAGATGTTGCTTTTGTTGTTTCTAAAGATGTTACTTCTGGTTCTATTGAAGCAACCATTAAAAAGGCTGGAGGTAGACTTCTTCGTTCTACTGAGGTATTTGATGTTTATGAAGGTGAACATGTGCCAGAAGGTATGAAGTCTATTGCTTATAATTTATTATTTATGGCAGAGGATCGAACACTTACGGATGATGAAGTTATGAAAGTATTTAATCAAATTATTGATAAAGTAGTTTCTGTTCACTCCGCAGAGGTACGTGACAAGTAATTGTCTATAAGAAGGTAAAAGCTATACTTTTATCTTTTTTTTGTTTATAATTTAATTGTAGTATAAGAGGTGTTAAAATGAAGAAAAAGTTTAGACATCATTTTTCTAAAAACTATTTTTATGGTTTTTTATTATTTAGTTCTTAGTTTTTTCTTGTTTTTTTAGCTATTTTAGCTTGTACAGGGAAGAATCCTTTTTTTGCTTTGATTTCTGTTTTATTTTCTTTGCCTTGTTATTTTGTTGTACTTTATTGTGCAGTTTTATTTTTACAACCTGATGAAGATGAAAATTATACTCCTTATACATCTCAAACTACAGTCGAAGGGATTTTAGATGAGAAGAGTTGTGATGAGATAGATAAAGATGGCGATGGCAGAATTTTGATTTCTGAGTATTATCCATTATCAGAAGAAGAAGTTTTACAGAAAATACTTTCTGTTGATTCACAATTTTCTAAGGAGGATTTTTATGCCTGGGTAAAGCATTTATATTCTGTTATTTTAGAAGCCTTAGATAAAAGAAATCCGGTGATGTTACGTCGCTTTGAAAGTGATTATTTATATCAAAGACATGTTGCTTTTTTTGAAGATATTACTAAAACTGGAGCTGTTATCTCTAATTATGCTATTAAAGGTGTTTTACTTAAAGATTTTAAAATTGAAGGAGATAAAGAAATATTAGTTGCTGCATTAAGTGCTTCTATTAAGAAAAGAAATATTTATGATAATAGTTATAAATCATATATTTTAACTTTTGCTCGGAAAAAGGGAGTAAAAACTACAGGAACTTTATTAGAAAAAGATACTAATTGTCCCAATTGTGGAGCAGTATTAGATTTGGATAGTCATGGTGTTTGTTCTTATTGTCATACTTTAGTTTCTAACGGAGACTTTGGTTGGATATTAATTGATATGAAAAGTATAAAATTAGTTGGTGATTAAAAAAGAATGAATTAATTTTCATCCTTTTTTTCATTTTTATTTTCTTTATCTGTTTTTATTATCTTTAGTTTTGTATTTAGTTTTAGATTTTTTACCGTA
>CALVVW010000037.1 GCA_944364005.1 uncultured Bacilli bacterium
ATATAAAAGTCCAAAAGCAATATACAAAGCAAAATCTATACTAAAAAAGAAATGCAAAACAAACGAAGCACTAAAAATTAAAGTGCTAGAACTATATCCTGACTTTTTAACCCCTAAACCTAAAACAGAAAAGAAAAAAGCAGAAAGACAGGAAAGACCACTCCTAACAAAAAATCAAGAAATTCTACTAAAAGAACTTGCAAATAATCCCAATATATCAAGAAAAGAACTTGCTAAACTTACTGAATATAAAAATCAAAACAGTATAGGGTCAACATTAAACATGCTAAAAAAGAGATGCGAAACAAACGAAGAGCTAAAAATAAAAGTACTAGAACTATATCCTGACTTTTTAACACCTAAGCCTAAACCAGAAAAGAAAAAGGCAGAAAAACAAGAAAGACCACTACTAACTAAAAATCAAGAAACTCTACTAAAAGAACTTGCTAAAAATCCTAACATACCAAGAAAAGAACTTGCAAAACTTACTGAATATAAAAATATTAACAGTATATGGACAACATTAAACAAACTAAAAAAGAAAATCAAAACAAATGAAGAACTAAAAGCAAAAGTCCTAGAACTATATCCTGAATTTTTAACACCTAAGCCTAAAACAGAAAAAAAAGAAAACCCGTTACTTGCAAAAAAACAAGAAAAACTATTAAAAGAACTTGCAAATAACCCCAATATATCAAGAAAAGAACTTGCAAAACTTACTGAATATAAAAATCAAAACAGTGTATTGGCAACATTAAACATGCTAAAAAAGAAGTGTAAAACAAACGAAGAACTAAAAATAAAAGTCCTAGAACTATATCCTGAATTTTTAACACCTAAGCCTAAACCAGAAAAACCATTACTAACAGAAAAACAAGAAACTCTACTAAAAGAACTAGCAAAGAATCCTAGTATACCAGGTAATGAATTAATAAAACTAACAGAATATAAAAACACAAGAAGTATACAAACAACATTAAGTATACTAAAAAAGAAATGCAAAACAAATGAAGACTTAAAAGCAAAAGTGCTAGAACTATACCCTGACTTTTTAAATCCTAAAGTAACTCAAACTCAAGCAAATGTATTAACAAACCAAGAATTACAAATATTACAAAATATATACTTAATTACTCCTCCAAAAACATCATATATTACGTATGAACAATTATCATCTGAACTTCACTATAGTAAATCCAGTATACATCATATAATAAATAAAACTCTAGAAAAAATCGAATCAACTCCAGAAATAAAAGAAGAAATACAAAAAAATTGGCCATCTTTTGAACAAGATAAAATAATTCGTGAACATTATAAAAAAAGAAGAAGTGTTAAAATACCAAGTCAAGATTTAGAAAAAATAAAATCATTTATTAGACAATATGATATTCCCGAAAATAATGTACAAGAAGAAAAAAGAAATAACATCTTAATAGGCATTCATAATCTAGAAAATTCAATATTTAGTTCTTACGTTTCCAAATGTACAGAAGAACAAAAAGCAATACTTGCTTTAAGATTAGGTTTTATCAACGCACCATCAACAACAGAAATAGTGGCAGAACTATTTAGTGTAGAACAACAAGAAGTAATTACTCTAACAAAAAATTGCCTACAAAGCGCAAAACCTACTCTAACAGCAAAAACATATCAAAAGAAAAAAGAGAATTAGGAATGAACTCCTAACTCTCTTTTACTTCATCTTCATGAATCTTATCAATAATTTTCTCAATATGTTGGCCATACTCAATAGAAGTATCGTAGATAAATTTTAATTCTGGAGTATGTCTAATATCAATACGTTCAGCAAGCTTACTACGTATAAAAGCACTAGCACCATCCAAAGCTTCTAAAACAGAAGCTCTTTTTGTATCATCAAGTATTGTAAAATATACCTTACAATAACTATAATCACTACTTGTATCACAATCCGTAATTGTTACAAATTTCAAATCTTCATCTCTAACTTCTTCCATTAAAATAATACTAATTTCTTGTTGTATCAAATGATTAAGTCTTTCTATTTTAATATTTGCCATAATAGTTTCCTCCTATCTGGTAACATCCATATTTTATTAAAATAAACTAAATATTATCTTTTAACTTCTACTAAATCGTAAATTTCAATAATGTCTCCTTCTTTATAATCTTGACAATTTTCTAAGGTAATACCACAATCCATTCCTTTAGTAACTTCTTTTACTTGATCCTTTTCATGTTGTAATGTATTAACTGCACCATTATAAATAACAACATCATCACGAATAATACGAGCTTTTTCATTATTTCTAACAACACCAGTAACAACATGACATCCAGCAATAAGTCCTACTTTTGAGAACTTAAAAATTTGACGAACCTCGAGCTTACCAGTTACTTTTTCTTCATACTCTGGATCAAGCATACCTTTCATAGCATCTTCCATATCTTCTACTACTTTATAAATAATATCATAAGTTCTAATTTCTACACCATATTGTTTAGCATCATCAACAGCTTGACTATTAGCACGAACATTAAAACCAATAATAATAGCATCACTAGCTCTAGCTAATACAATATCACTTTCAGTAATACCACCAACAGCACCACGAATAATATTAATTTTAACACCTGCAACATCAATTTTCTCTAAAGCACCACGAACAGCTTCCAAACTACCATTAACATCAGCTTTTAATACAACGTTAATTTCCTTAACACCTTCTTGAATACGACCAAATAAATCTTCTAAAGACATACCACTAAAGTTGGTATCAGCATCTCTTGCTCTTAAACTTCTCTCATCAGCAATATGCTTAGCTTGTTTTTCAGATTCAAAAGCCATAAATTTATCTCCCGCATTAGGAACATCACTAAGACCAGTTACTTCTACTGGTGTAGATGGAGTTGCTTCTACAATATTTTGACCTAAATCATTCTTTAAAGTACGAACCTTACCATAAATAGTACCAGCAACAATAGGATCTCCTAAACGTAAAGTACCATTTTGAATAAGTAAAGTAGCAACAGAACCAACTTTATTATTCTTTTTAGACTCAATAACAACACCAGTTGCATAACGAGATGGATTAGCTTTATATTCTTGCATTTCAGCAACTAATAAAATATTTTCTAATAATTCATTAACACCTTCACCAGTAACAGCAGAAATCTTATTAACAATAACATCTCCACCCCATTCTTCTGGCGTAAGACCATTCTCAACTAAACCAGTCATAACACGTTCAACATTAGCTTCAGGTTTATCGATCTTATTAATCGCAACGATAATTGGTACACCAGCAGCTTTAGCATGATCAATTGCTTCTTTTGTCTGTGGCATAACACCATCATCTGCAGCTACAATAATAATAACAATATCTGTAATAGAAGCACCACGTGCTCTCATCTCAGTAAAAGCAGCATGTCCTGGAGTATCAATAAATGTAATTTTTTTACCATTACAAGTAACAGAATAAGCACCAATTGCCTGTGTAATTCCTCCTGCTTCTCCAACTGCTACATTACTCTTACGAATAGTATCAAGTAACGTCGTTTTACCATGATCAACATGACCCATGATAGTTACAACAGGTGGACGCTCTACTAAATCTTCTTCCCTATCTTCAATCTCAAAATTTTCAAAATTAGAAATATCAGCAGTTTCTTCTTTCTTTAATGTCTTATTATAATCAGCAACCAATACTTCCGCAGTCTCAAAATCAATAGACTGATTAACATTAGCCATAACTCCTAATCCCATAAGTTTCTTAACTAATTCCACCGCTGCAACATTAAGCATAGTAGCAAGCTCTGATACAGTCATACCATCTTTATATAAGATAACATTATCATCTTGTACAGCTTCATTCTTTTGTAATTTTTCACGATGTTTATATAGCTTCTTTCTCTCTTTAAAAAACTCTGACTTCTTATTATCATTTTTCTTCTGAGACTTAGGTTTTACTTTTTCAAAAGAAGTAGAATTATCTAAATCAATCTTAGTATTCATTGCCAATTCTTCAGCTTTATCATAAACTTCTTCCTCATAAAGTCTAGACTCTAAATCCTCAATATCACCTTCAACATAATCTTCTTGATCTTGAATTTCATTATCAAGTAAAATAATATCAGTCTCATCTAAAACAGTACTTTCATCTTTATAATTAATTCCAATTTTATCACATAAAGCTTTAATCTCTTCTACTGTTTTTCCTACATCTAAAGCATAATCTTCAATATTCATGATTACCTTCACCTCCATTTTATTTTTCTAATACATTTTTTATTTCCTCATATACACTATCATCTATACTACATTCTAAGTGTCTTTCTAAAACTTTTTTCTTCCTGGCTTGTTCTAATACTTGAACATCTCTTTTAATATATGCACCTCGACCATTCATCTTTCCACTTTCATCAATCATAACATTGCCTTCTGGTGTACGAACAATACGAAGTAATTCTTGTTTTGGTAATTTTTCTTTTGTAACAACGCAAGTTCTTAAAGGTATTTTCCTAACTTTCATAAAACCTCCTTAAAAACAATTATCTAAAGTTAATGCCAGCTTCTCTAGCTTGTTCTGTAGTCTTAATATCAATCTTATAATGCGTAAGTTTACTAGCAAGACGAGCATTTTGTCCTTTCTTACCAATCGCTAAAGAGAAATTATCTCCATCAGCAATAACCATAGCTTCTTGTTTTTTAGGATCAGTAATACATACTGTTAAATCTTTTGCAGGACTTAAAGCATTTTCAATAAAGATAGCTGGATCCTTATCATATTTAACAACATCTAACTTTTCTCCATGTAACTCTTCAATAATACGAGCAATTCTACTACCCTTCTC
Organism: uncultured Bacilli bacterium; assembly: GCA_944364005.1. The sequence continues at coordinate 4,837 of CALVVW010000037.1, forward strand.
ACCAATACATGCACCAATTGGATCAATATTAGAATACTCTGAATAAACAGCAACTTTACTTCTATTTCCAGGATCTCTTGCTACACTATATAACATAATAGTTCCATCAGCAAGTTCAGGAATCTCAAGTTCAAAAAGTCTCTTAACAAATCCATAATGACTACGACTTAATAAAATAAGTAAGTTTTTACCATTATTATCTACTTTAGTAACATATACTTTAATTTGAGAACCCATTTCGATTTTCTCACCAGGAATAATATCTTTCTTAGGCAAAATACCATTAGTACGGCCCAAATCAATAAAATAGTTATCCGTATCCTCTAATGCTACAGTACCAATTAAAAGTTCATCTTGTTTATCTCCGAACTCTTCCATAATACTATTTCTCTCAGCTTCACGAATCTTTTGAATAACAACTTGTTTAGCAGTAGATGCTGCAACACGTCCAAAATCTTTTGGAGTAACTTCTTTATCAATAGTATCTCCAACTTCTAAAGTTTTATCGATTTTTTTAGCATCACTTACTTTAATTTCAGTCTCAGGATTAAAGTAACTTACAGGAGCCTCTTCTTCCTCCTCACCTTCTACTTCCTCTTCATCATCTTCATCAGTATAATGTTCAAATAAATAATCTTCATATTCTTCTTTTGTCATTTTATCATCAGGCACAACTGTTAAATAAGAATAAACTTTAATTTCTCCAGTAGCACGATCAAACAACACTTTTACATTAGTCTTAGAATTAAAATTTTTCTTATACGCAGAAGTAAGCGCTAATTCCATAGCATCATATACTACTTCTGGATCAATATTTTTTTCTTTAACAATATTATTTAATGCTTTTAAAAACTCTTTACCATTCATATTAATCTTCTCCCTTCTCTTTAGAATAAATATCTACTTCATAAATATCATCATCTAATACATTATTTTTATCTATTATTTGGTTAATAACTCTAGAAGCCTCCGTAATTAGATTTAAATCAATAATACCAACATCACTATCTAAGACAATATTTAATATCTTTTTTCCTTCCTCCATAGATACAAAAACATCATCAATATAGACTTGAAACTCGCCTAAATGATCACTCACCAAATCAATTATTTTCTCTTTCATACTTCACCTCCTAGAAATAATAAGGAGCGGGACAAATTTCTTCCCACTCCTTTCTGTACATAGTATAACATACTTTTTGTAAAATACAAACAAATATCTTTAATTTTAGTAACTTTTATGCTATTCTTGAAGAAGAAAAGGAAAGATAAGAAAGGAAGCATTATAATGAATAAAACAAAAAAAAAGGAATTAATAAATGTGAAAGGAATTATTATTGGCATTGTTTTATTTCTTCTATTTTACTATAGTTCCTACTTACAATTAATTCCAATAATATTATTTAACATAAAAGAAATTACTGGATCAACGCAAGTACTGCTATCTTTATTTTCAAACATAATCCTATTAATTATTCTAGCAATCATATTTAGAAAAGAATTAATCCATGAATGGAAAATATTTAAAGATAAATTTTTAACAAACTTTGATACTGGAATAAAATATTGGATTATTGGATTAATTGTCATGATGATATCAAACACTATTCTTACATTTGTTTTAAAAATGGGACAAGCAGCAAATGAACAAGCTGTTCAAAAACTAATATCCTCTCTACCCTGGGTAATGGTAATAAATGCTGGAATCATTGCTCCATGTATAGAAGAAATTGTGTTTAGAAAATGTTATAAAAATGCATTTCCAAATAAATGGCTATTTATTATTTTATCTAGTTTAGTATTTGGATCAATGCATGTAATAACCAGTATGACATCACCTATGGATTTATTATTTATTATACCGTATGGTAGCTTAGGGGCATCATTTGCTATGATGTATCAAAAAACGAACACCATATATACTTCCATATTAATGCACATGCTTCATAATACAATATTAATAATATTATCAATCATTGCATAAAAAAATCGCTAGTAAGCGATTTTTTAAATTTCTAAACCTTTTTTTATATTAACATCAAAAAACGTTAGTAATAAACAAATAATACCTTGAAAAATAAGCGTTGAAAAATATGATACCCAGTAATTATCAAATACTAATAAATTCATATATAATAATGTATAGAATAAATAATAAACAACAAAAGCAAACATATAAGTTAAAAATATTAAAATAAATGAACCAGTAGTATTTACTAATAAAAATTGATAAATAGTTAAGTTAACGAACTGACTAATTACATATCCGCAAAACTCACCAATAATATCATAAAAATTGAAACTTCTTCCTATAACAAAACTCATAACAAGTGCAAACAATACTAATAACACTCCAGATATGGCAATACCAATTACTGATTTTGCATAACCATATTTTTTAGTAATATAGTTAGTCACAAAGTATACTACCGGTAATATAAAAATAGAGTATGTCAAAGTCACATTATCAAATGAAAATGTATAATCCTTTAAAGAATGTGCAAGTATTACTATGGTAGATAATAATAAAACATATACCCACCATCCTTCTTGTTCAACTTCAAGGACCTCCTTTTGTTCTTTAGTATATTTTTTTAGGACACTTCTTCCTCTTCTCTTAACTTTTCTTATATTTTCATCCGTCATACTATCCTACCCTTCCTATTATGAAATCATTGTACCATAATTTTAAAAAGATGAGAAGTAGTTAATTAAATTTTTAACAAAAGAAAAATATGATATACTTACATTAAGAAATGGAAGGTAAAATATGGATATAGAAAAAATAAAAGAAGAGCTAAAAAAATCACTCTCACCAAAAAGATATAATCATAGTATATTAGTCGCCGAAGAAGCAAAAAAATTAGCAAAACATTATCATATAAATGAAGAAAAGGTATACCTAACGGGCTTAATTCATGATATAGCAAAAGAATTAACAGAAGATGAAAATATTTATTGGATAAAAAAAGGGAAATTATCGAAAAACTTAGAAAATAAAGAAAATTTAAATATTAAACATGCCGATATAGGAGCCGTAATAGCAAAAGAAAAATATAATTTAGATGACAATATTTGTAATGCTATAAAATACCATACAATAGGAAATAAAAATATGAATTTACTAGCAAAAATTATTTACATAGCTGATAAAATCGGTAGAGAAAAAATACCAGAAGCATTAATACCAGTAAAAAAACTAGCCTATCAAAATATAGATAAAGCTCTACTCTATTGTCTAGAAAAGCAAAAAATAAGACTAAAAGAAAAAGGTATCAAAATGCATGATGATACAAAAGAATTATTAAAAGAATTACAAAAATAGACTAGCGACCTTTTCTTTTAAACTGATATAATCTATAATACTTCATAAACAGCGAAAAGAGGTAAATAATCAATGACAACAAAATTTATAGAGCAAGTTATTTATGGACAAGAAATACTAAAAGATATGAGTAAGACATTAATATCTTATTACACGTCACAATATGGTAAAAAAAAGAAAGAACTGATAGAACACAGAATAAATCATACTTTCTATTTAATGAGTTCTACACCAGATTTAGTATATGAAGAACTAAAAGATTTTAATAATCATTTTAAAAGTCAAATACAATATGATAACATGATTACAGAATATTTAGATTACATAAAAATTAATAAAGAATTAGAAAAAATGAAAATAATGAACATAAGAAGATTATTATGTAAAGAATATGGAATCTCTGAAGCAGTATTAAATAAAAAAGATATACCTATTGAAGAATTATCTTTAAGTAGCTACTCTAGCGATGTAATTAACATATTAAATAGTCCATATACACTTGATGATATGAAAAATCAAATACACAAATCACAGCAAAAATATTTTACGCAATGCAACAATTTAGGATGCAAGCCTATAACTGATACTCATATTATCGATTCAATATTAGATAAAATGAAAGTAATAGAAACAGAATATCAAATATCCTTACTAAAGAAAACATTATGGGGACAAAGACTATTTAGATACTTTACAAAAAATAATGGTATTAGTGAAAACGATTTAAAACAGGCAAACCTAGAAGATTTATTATACAGAATGTTACAACAAGATATCTTTTTACAAAATGGACAAATGCAATGTGTACATTTCTACATTGAACAAAATAATATAGAGACAATAAATAATTGGATTATATCTCCTATATTAGAAAATAAAGGGCTTGATCTAAATCATAATTTCTATCATGAAATAAGGCATGCTATCGAAAACGGAGGTATTGACTATAATGTAATTAATGAACTAAGAACTGATAAACATGCTTATGAAGATAAACATATTTTACCACAACTATTTGATAATAATGGAGAATGTCAATCTGTGTATCTTCAACTATTACCTTTATCAGGTAACTTGTTTAATACATTTGAAAGCTTTTTTGATGAAATCGCAATCAATAATGATACCGACAAATTAGAAAGTATAGTAAGTAAAGACACTCTAACAGAATATAATAATATGCTAAACAATATACTTTCTTTAATGATTAATCCAAATGTTCCTAATATATATTTAGAAATAAATAGCAAACCATATAAAGAAAAATGTAACCAGATATCAAAATCTTTAAAAAAACATTTACAAAAAAATAGCTAAATTACAATTGCACTTAAAAATGTAATAAGCAATAATTATAAAAAACTCATACCAAACAGTATGAGTTTTAATTACACTTATGGAGCGATTGATAAGAGGGTTTTAAACCTGCTATCAAAAAAATATCCCTCACTCGTTAAATAAATTATACAATAATAACCCCCAAAAAACAATTACTCATATAGCATTTTTTATATAAATATAGTATAATATTTGTGAATTCAACTTTTATTTTAAAAGTTTGTTTATAAAATAGAGGTGTTAAAATGAATAATAATACATATACTAGAAATATGATAAAAAAGTTTATATTTAGGATTGATTTTATTAATGAAATCAGTGATTTAAAAGAGAATATTCCGTCAAACGTTACCTCAAAGATTGTTAGTAACTTTCCTAATTCTATTATGGCCGATGTAGTCGAATCTGAAATACAAATTAAGAAGGATTTAATTAGAAAAAAGGATAGACCTTTTAAACAATGGGAATATATTAGTACAGATAATAGTAATAAAATTGTAATAACTCCTAATTTTTTGCTGTATGACTGTAGTCAATATATATCTTTTGAAGATGTACTAGATAAATTTTTGCTAATAATTGAAGAAATTTTAAAATTTGATAATGTTCAAATTGGACGTATTGGAATAAGGTATATAAATGGATTTCCAGCTAGTGAATTCGAAATAAACAGTATATCGGATTGGGAAAAATATTTTGATTCTAATTTATTTGCTTTTTCTAAATTTGGTGGCAATCAGAGTAACATTACAAATATGGTTAATTCTATAGAATTTTCATATCCAGAATTTAGAGTAAAATTTAAAAGTGGTTTCAATAATAGAAATTATCCTCTTATAGTAACAAGGCCAGATTTTACTATAGATTGTGATGGATATTCGAATGCTGTTGTTACATCATTTGAAGAATTAAAATTAATTATAAACTCTATACATGAAGAATTAGAAAAAATATTTGAAAAAAGTATTACTGACGATATGAGGAATAAATTAAATGGATAGTAATGATGAAACATTAGAAACACTAGAAGATGCTATTGGAGAAATAAATTATGACCTAGATAATACAATAATTGATTTACCTGATAACATAGACAATAATTTAAATGATGAAAAAATAGCAAAACTTAACAAGCCATATAGAGAAACGTTTGTTATACCTATCGAATACATAATAAGGATTGAGGAAAATGACAGAAGTTGAAATTAAAAAATATAATAATAGAATTTCTCAAGGGGATATATATAAAGATGTTTGGTGCTTTGAAAACATATCTCAAGATAATAACTCTTTAAAAATTAATAGAATATTTTTCCCGTATGTAGTTGTATTAACGCAGGATTGTGATATTCAACAGCATGATGAATATGTTGGCCAAAAATCTGGTCAACTGTTTTCTGTGTTAGTAGCTCCAATATATAATGTAGCTAGTTTTATGGAAGGTAAACATCTAGAAGAAATGCATTTAAGTTCACCCAGTTATATTTCAAGTAAAGGTAAAATTTTGGAATCTACAGGTCAAAAAATAAATAGTGAGGGACAACTTATAATTAATAATCAGATTGCTAGATATCATTACTTAAATTTTGAAAATAATATTGAAGTTCCACCTAGTATTGTTGATTTTAAACATTATTTTTCTTTAGGTGTTAATTATTTGAAAAATGATAAGAATAAAGATTTTGTTTGTAGATTAAAACCTTTATATAGGGAATTATTAACTCAAAGATTTTCAAATTATTTAAGTAGAATTGGATTACCTAATCCTGGTGATAAGGAGGAAAATTATGAAAAATAATTATTTATTAGTTCATGGAAGTTTTGGAAGCCCTTTTTCTAATTGGATTCCATATTTAAGAGGAAAAATTGAAAATAAAAATTTAGAAGTTTATACTCCAGATTTTCCAACAGGAGTTGGTTATCAAAACTATAAAAATTGGTCTAGGTTGTTAAATACTTATGTTGAAGCAAATATTATAAACGAAAATACAATCATATTTGCTCATTCCATAGCACCTATCTTTATTTGTAAATTTCTAGTTGAAAATAAGATTAAAGTTAAAAGGCTAGTTTTTGTCTGTGGTTTTAATAATTATCTCGGAATAGATAAAGATTATGATGCAGTTAATGAAAGTATGTATTTTGATAATCTTACAGATGTTAAGAATTATTGTGATGACATTATATGTTTTTATTCTGATAATGATCCTTATGTAAAATATGAAGTGGAAAAAGAATTTGCTGATACCATAACTGAAAATCAGATTGTGATTTCAGGTGGAGGTCATCTAAATTCTGAAAGTGGATATACAGAGTTTCCTGAATTATTAAAATATTTATAACTATCACACGCTAATTGATTATGTCAATTTGCAAGTGTGTTTCTAAATTGTCAAAATTTAGTATCTAACGACTACGACTATTTAAAAATATCGTAGTCTTTTTCTAATGATTTAGTTTGATTATCAGTAATGATTTGAATGTTAGTATCTTTAGTTATATCTTTAATATCTATCGAATCATAGATTTTATTGTCATAACAATCTTTTAATATATTAATGATTTCTTCTTTTTGACTATTGTTTTTTGATAACAATAATTCTCTAAAAAATGATTTGAGTTTCTGAAAGATTTCATATATAAACTTTCTTAAATTATTATATAGTTCTTTTAGATTTATATAATCTTGTTGTAAGTAATTGTGGTCAATATCTAGATTTTTATACTTGGTTTCTAATTGACTATAGGTAGTAATATACTTAGATAAATTATTATAAAGTGCTTCGTTTCTTATTTGTTTTTTTACATTTTCGCTATACATATCAAAATAATCTAATAGAATATTATATTCTTCTCCATCAAGAATTACTTTAGCAGAATTAAATTTTCTTTTAGCATTTGATAGTATTCTTTTAATATCATTTGATGCTTTTTGAAACTCTTTTTGTTCTCTAAAAGCAACTCTATCAACATACTTAGTAAAACTTTTAAATTGCTTTGTTTCGATATTTTTAATACCAGTATTCTTTTCACCACGCTCTAATTTAAAACCATTATTAATTAATCTTTCATAATATTTATCTTGTAATTTGCTTAAATATGTTTTGTCTTTAATATATGCTCTTTTAGAAATAGAGTATATTTCTTTATTACATCTTTTATCAAACTTTTTAACAAGTGGAATTACTACTAGATGAATATGAGGTGTTTTTTCATCTAGGTGCAAAGTGGCATGAAGAATTTGTTCTTTCTTATAACCTAAATCTTCTATGACAAAATTTATACTTTCGGTTGCCCATTTCATCATATCTTCGTGGCTCATATTCTTAAAGAACTCTTCATCGCTAGTAAAAATCATTTCATCAGCAACAACACCTTTAGAATTATTTACAAACTCATAAAATGATTTTTTTCTATCAGATCTGATTGTTTTCATTCTATCATCAAACTCTTTTTGATAATCTTTTGTAATTTCATAAAATTTATTTATATACTTTTTATCACAACTAATTAATTCAATATTATTTTTAGAATCTTCAATTCTAATATCTGGATTAGATTTATAATAATCTTTTGTTCGTTGATTATGAGAACCAATTTGTGATAAATCATTTAAAGTTTTAATACCTTTACTTCTAAATATAGCATAACTCAAATTTTATTCTCCTTTCTTATTTTGTTTATTTGTTTCTAAAATTCTTTTAATTTGTTCTTCATATTTTTTATCATTGTTTAATATTTCTAATAGAAAATAATTAGTAACTTGCTCATTATTTCTTTCAAAATAGTCAAGAATTTGTGGTAATACTACTTCAAAAAAGTAGTTAATAAAGTTCATCTCCTTTCTTTGTGGACAACAAAAAAAAGAGCTCAAGCTCTTATAATTTTTTTGTTAACTGCTTTAGATTATTAATGACCATAGTAGGTTTATATTGTTCCGGTAGTTCTTCATTATTGCGATTTAACCAACAAGAATCTATACCAGAATTCATTCCTCCTTGAACTTCTGTTCTTAATGAATCCCCGATGATTAACATTTTATTATTATCATAGAATTTTAGATATTCTTTTAATTCATCAAAATATTCTTTGCTAGGTTTAGTTACTGTTTGTCTTGTCATATCAGCTGAAAAAATTGAGCCAACAAAATCTAAACAACCAATTTTTCCTAATTTTGATTCTACTGCTACAGTTGGTCCGTTTGTTGCTATTACTAATTTATATTTTTCATGTAAATATTTTAATGTTTTGTAAGCGCCATCTATTGGAACAACTATTTCATTTAGACTAGCCAAAAATAGTTCGTTTATTTCGAAAGCCTTTTCTAATGATATTCTTCCTTCAAAATACATCTGATATCTTAAACTTCTAACATATTGAACAAAAAGTTCTTGTGGATTTTGATATTCTTTTGGAACAATTATCTTTTTTTCATGAAAATCAATCCAAAATTTTTTGTCTAAATCGTACCATTTTTTAAATCCTTCTTCTGTGTAATCTTCCCCGACTGATTCAACCATTTTTGTATATGCATGACGAACATTTTCTAAATTGTCTATTAAAGTATCATCTAAATCAAATAAAAGTACTTCATATTTATTCATAAGTTCACCTCAGTTGCTGGTTATTATATCATAGTTTTGCCAGTTTTTATATATTTATTTGAAGCAAAGTGTATTTTTCTTTATCGAATTTACTTTGTTTTTTATTGGGTATAACTTGTAAAATTGAATTACTAGATAAGTTATTAATATCAAATTTTTCTTTATCAATGGTTATAGAATTTATTTTATAATATTTACTTAGTGAAGAAATATATTTATTAATATCTTCTTTTGTTTTCTCGTTTGATAGAATAATCTCCTTTTCATTAATATTAACTACCATATCAAAACAATCATTTCTAAACATATAACCAATGTTTTCAATTTCTTTTTTATTGATATTAATCTTTTTAATGATGATTTCGTCTTTTACTTTTTGTATTTCAATGGAATCAATATATTTCTTGATTAACTCTGATTTTTGTTCTTTACTAAGTTTGTTCCACAGTCCATTTTTTCTAACATAATAAGATTTATGCTTTAATTTTTCTAATTGAAGTAGATTAGTGTATAGTTTTAATTCCTCTTTATTATTAATATTCTTGTTCGCTTGTTTTAAATTATTTAGTTTAAGTTCAGTTTCTTCTATCTGCCTCTTAATACTGATTTCTTCATCTTTAAATTCATCTAATTCAATAACACTATCAACATAAGCTTTTTTAATTCTTTTTAGTTTGTTATTTAATTCTTTTACTATTTTGTTATATCTTTCTATTTCGGTAGTAATATCTTCGTTAAAAAATGATTTAAAGTTATTATCTATAAGTAGGTAATAATCTAGCATATCATTTAAAAATAGCATTAAAGGTTCTTCAATTTTCTTTTCATTAATTCTAGTATTACAACAATTACATCTATAGTAGATTTGAGTAGGTTTATTTTTAGAAGTAGTAGAAGAGCCACCCATGATTTTATTACATTTAGAACAAATTATCTTTTGCATATATACATAGGTGTGTTTTCTAGTATAGTTCTTTAGATTCTTTTCTTTTTGTTTTTGGACTAGCTTAAAATCATCTTTATTAATAATGGCAGGGCATACATCTTCAAGTAATATTGTTTCTTCATCTTTAATTCTTTTCCGGTGTTGATAATCTCCAGCATAAATATAATTAGAAAGCATTCTGTCAATTGTTGTTGTTCTCCAAGGTCTATTAAGAGCATTTTTATCATTCAATTCTTTTGTAATAGCACAAACTGATAAACCGTTAAGATAGGATTTAAAAATATCCTTTACAACTTCGCTTTCTATATCATCAATAACTAGCTCTTTATTAACTTTTCTATAACCAATAGGAGCTTTACCACTAAAATGTCCTTTTTTCGCTGCACCAGTTAAACCAAACTTTGTTCTTTCACTAGTTCTTTCGATTTCTAGTTGAGCAAGTATTGTAGTCATTCTAATAAAGAATTTTCCTGTTGCAGTATCAGTATTAATTTCTTCTGATACACTTTCTAAACTGGTATCTGTTTCTTCAATTAATTTACAAATGCTTTCTAAGTCTTGGATAGAACGAGTAAGCCTATCTAGTTTATAGACAATGATTTTATTTATTTTGCCACTTTTTAAATCATCAATCATTTCTTGAAACTTAGGTCTATCCATACTTTTAGCAGAAACACCTTCTTCACGATAAATCTTATAAATTGTATAGCCTTTAAAGTCACATAGTTTTTTCATGCTTTCTTCTTGTTCATCTAAACTATGTCCGTACCTTGATTGATCTTCTGTAGATACACGAGGATAAAGTCCAACAATAAAGTTCTTCTTTTCGTTCATTTTTCTTCTCCTTTCTTTTTGAACGACAAAAAAACAAGAGAGAATTTCCCTTGTGTAAAGAACTTCAAAATACTTAAAATATACGGTTATATATAATTTCCGTATATTACCATTTTATCACATTTTTATAGGAACGTAAATGGCAAGGTAATTACCAAATCATTTGTAAAACTAATGTTTCTAGTCTTTTTATAGTAATAGTATCTAAGCTATCTTTTATATAAATATTATTATCATTCTTAAAGATAAGTAGAATTAAACAAGATAGATTATTACTAATAATAATTTTATGTGGTTCATGAATAGAAAGGTTAGTTTTATCAAAATGAATATTTTTACCATTTATAAATTCTAAATGTAGTTTTGATATTTTAGGTATCTTGGTAATCTTTTCTTTCACACATAAAGGAAATTCTAATTGTTCTATGGTTATTTTCATTTAAGTAAACCTCCTTTCAAACATGAAAAAATCCCATATCAACGAGTGATATAGGATATTTTTATAAAATAAAACTCACACGAGGTGTGAGTAATTCTCTCAATGGAGCGGATGAGGGAAATCGAATCCCCGTCACAGCCTTGGCAAGGCCGTATTCTAACCACTAAACTACATCCGCATGGAGGGGCCTACCGGATTTGAACCGGTGATCAGGGTGTTGCAGACCCACGCCTTACCACTTGGCTAAAGCCCCATGCACTTAAGATTATATCAAAGCTAAAATAAAATTTCAACAATATTTTAATATTTTCTTAATTCATAATGTATAGTTGTCAATGATGTGAGACCAAAAAGTCGTAAAAAATATTAATTAGGAAGCTTTGCGTTAGCACAAGCTTC
>CALVVW010000038.1 GCA_944364005.1 uncultured Bacilli bacterium
ATTTATTATAGAACCATTTTATACGACTTATTGCTTTTTTTTTATATTGATGGTGTCACATCAATTGTAACTCTACAATTTTAATATTTTCTTAATTCATAATATGAAAAAAAGAGGATTTTATTCCTCTCTAATAAAATGTGTAATATTTTTATAATTATAATTAAACTCTAAATTTTTAACTATCGGTTTAATGCCATACAAATCACTAAAAAAATACAAAGTATCATCAACTATAAAACTAAGTCCATCATCATGAACTTGCCACTCTTTAATATCGTCAAATTGACATAATAAAATAGGATGTTCGTATTTTTTCTGAATTATCCGATATATTTTTCCGTCGTTAGTCTTAAAATAAAAGTCACCATTACTTTCCTTAATATCTGTAGTATCATATAAAGAAGTTATTTTTTTATTAGCTACTTTTTGAGAATCCACATGAAAAGTATCAAAAAAATCTTTCCCTGCATTTTTTAGCTTTGAATTAATAATCTCTTTTGGATTGCTTACTTTTTGAATTTTTTTATTACTGGGATCCAATACATACTGAACTTTTGACTTAGGATCTGTAATATATACTTTACCGTTAACCGTACCATTAAAATAAGAATCCTGAGACAACTCAACATCAACTAATGTCTTTCGCCCGTCTTGCAAATTATAAAGAATAATTTGATTATAATTTAATTTATTTTCTTCATCATCTGTATTAATAGTAACGTAATATTTTCCAGCAACAATTGATAAAGTATTTTCATAATAATCTTCGTTTAAAAATTTCTTATTCTCTATACCATCAGAATTAATAATATAAATTCCACGATAATTCCATATAGTAAACAAATAATTTTCTGGAATATAATCATAATATATAGATAAATGATTTTCTTTAGTAGGTTCATCATCAAAATGAAAATAAAATTTATCATAACCATCTTCTATAAACTTTTTTGTAACAAAAGAAAAATCTTCATTTTTTGTTTTTTCTAAATAAAAAGAAGATACTTGCTGTTTATCTAACAAACATAAGACATCAAAAGTATGATTATTTTTATAAATTGGAAAAATACATTGCAAATTATTTTTCTTATAATACTTAATATCTGTAATAACTCTATCTTGCTTATTAAAATCATTAAAAACAGCAGTCGAATAGACTTTATTTCTAGATTTGATAAAAAAAGAATAGTGATGTCTTTTTCCTATTCTTTGATAGTACTCAGAAATAGTATAATGTCTTTGATCAGAGGATATTAAAGAATATTTAACTTGATGTTCAGTAACAAAGAAAGTAAGGATAATTTGATAACCGAACGCAAAAAATGCAAATAAAACTAAAATAGGTAAAAGTTTTTTCATAAGACCACCACAATAATCAGTATATCAAAAAAAAAAGAAGAAAAAAAGTTATTTCTGTACAGGATTTACTCCATACTTCTTTTTTTCTTCCATCATATAAGAAGATACTTGACTTTCGATTTCTGCTAGAGCATCTTTAGAAATATTTGATAAAGCAATAAACTCTTTCACAGTATCTATATAAATTTTTCCCCAAAGAATTCCACTAGTCACTTTTAAATCATTAAACATATCAGGAGTAATTGAGTTTAAAAAATATCCAATTACTACTCTTTTTCTTCCAATTAATATTCTCTTATTAGTAAGTGCAATAACAGCCGTACCTAATATATTAAAAGGATTATTATTTTTTTGAGCAACAAATGCATATAAAACATGTTCATCTGCATTTAAGTGTTTTTCAACAACAGATGAATTTTGTTTAATTCTCCATCCTATAGTGAAAGGATGTCTTTTTTTAAATTCCAATGCTAACTCATATACACTTTTCATAATTTCTCCCTCTTACTTATCAATAAATCCGTTATCAGTAAAGAATTTTACATAACTATCCGTATCAACTAATCCACTAACCATATCAACAATTTCTCCATTAGAAACAACAACTAACAATGGTGTACCAAATCCATCACTAAAATAATCATCTGACTCTACTAATTTAGTTTCATCATCAGAAGACATTTCGTCTGTATTAACGTGATTAATAGTAAGTTTATATTGGTATGCTATATGATGTAATATTGGTTCAGCAATTTGACAATAACCACAAGTAGGTCTAGAAAATAATACAATACTATTTTTACTTCCATCATATAAATCTAAATACTCATCCATATCAATATCATTAAAATCTTTTTTTTCATCATCTGGAACCTTAGCACTCTCTTCCTGAGCACGAGAAGTCATATCTGATGCACTACTACCAGAAGTAGTACTGCTACTATTATCAGATTCACTATAATTATCCCCTACTTTAGCACTAACCGCAGATGATGCAAAATAACATAAAGCACAAACTAAAATAACACCAACTGCAACAACAATCCCTGTAACAATTTTTTTATTTCTATCATTCATTTTATTCTACTCCTTCCATACTTATACATTATAACATAATTTATCAAAAATAAAAGACATCCACAATATTTTCACAATAATTTGTCGAAAGAAAATATTATTTTTTAAAAATATTCATCATAAAGTAAAATGAGGACGTGATATTATCAAAACCAAAATTGGAATACCAAGAGCATTGCTTTACTACTATGATAAAGACTTATGGATAGAATTCTTTAAAAACTTAGGAATAGACGTAATAATAAGTCCAAACACCAATAAAAAAATAGTAGATTCCGGTACCAAATTAGCACCTTCTGAAGCTTGTCTGTCTCTAAAAATATACCTAGGTCACATAATAGAATTAAAAGATAAATGTGATTATATATTAATACCTAGACTCTATTCGTTAAAAAAGAATGAACAGGTATGTACTAATTTTAATGCTTTATATGATTTAGTAAACAACTTATTTGATATCAACATCTTAAATTATAATGTAGATATATCAACCAAAAACTACCAATTACTAGGCTTCCTAAGTATCGGAGAACAGTTAGGATTTTCCTACATAAAGTCTTATAAAGCCTATAAATATGCCGAAAAAATAAAAAGAATGAAGCAAAAAAAGCAAGAATTACTGCAACAAAAAGAAATAGAAGAAAACAAAGATAAAATCAAAATATTACTAGCAGGACACCCTTACAACCTATATGACTCCCTAATTGGAAAGTCAGTAATAGACTTTCTAAAAGAAAATAATATCACAATTTTATATAGTGATAAAATAAATCATGAACTAGTAGACGAAGAATGTAGAAAAATATCAACAGATATTCATTGGACCCATAATAAAGAAATTGTAGCAAGTACAAAATACTATGAAGATATAGTAGATGGTATAATTCTAATTTCATCTTTTCCCTGCGGACCAGATTCCCTAATGAATGAACAAATTAGTCATAAAATAAAAAAAGTACCAATCATCACCCTAATTTTTGAAGATTTAAACAATGATGCTGGTATTATTACTAGATTAGAAAGTTTCATAGATATTTTAAATAATTTAAAGGAGAGTTCCCATGAATAATATCATCAGTTTTCCACATTTAGGAAATTATTACCATCCAATATCAAGACTACTATCACTAATCACTAAAGATAAAGTTATGCCTGCTCCACCTATCACAAAAAAGACGTTAGAACTAGGAACAAAATACGCACCAGATACAGTATGTATTCCTTTTAAATATAATCTTGGCAACTTTATCGAAAGTCTAGAACAAGGAGCAAATGTTTTATTTACAGCAGGAGGAGGATGTAGATATCGTTATTATGCAGAAGTAACAGAAACCATTTTAAAAGACCTAGGTTATAATTTTAAGTTTTACAAACTAATAAAACAAGACATGATTAACTGGAAAGATGCCTATGATATTTTTAAAGAAATTAATCCCAATCTAACAATACCATACTTCATTCACAGTATTATTTATACTATACTTTATATTTTTTATATGGATGAAATCGATAAAATAATCAGAAAAAACATCGGATTTGAAATAGAAAAAAATGCTCATCAAACTCTACAAAAAGAAATGTTTAATGACTTTAATAAAACATCATCTATAACTAAATTAACTATACTATATAAAAAATATAAAAAAAGATTTAAAAAAATAAAAACGAATAAACCAAAAGATTGTTTAAAAGTAGGAATAATTGGAGAACTATATACTTCGATGGAACCATATTCAAACTATGACTTAGAAAAAGAACTTGCAAAAGAACATATAGAAATTAAAAGATTTACGAATCTGTCTTACCTATTATGGCAAAAACCATTATTAAGAAGAAGATTAAAAAAGAAAGCAAAAAAATACTGCAAATATAAATTAGGAGCCGATGGCCTAGATAATGTTTATCGTTCTATTTATTTAGGCAAAAAAAAATATGATGGAATAATTCATATAAAACCATTTGGTTGTACTCCGGAAATAACAGCAATACCAATTATTCAAAAGGTATGTAATGATTATGAAATTCCTATTATCTTCTTTTCTTATGATTCTGAAACAGGATCAGAAGGCATAAATACTAGATTAGAAGCATTCAAAGATTTAATTACTATAAGGAGGAATAAAATTGACAAAAGCTTATCTAGGAATTGATATTGGTTCCATTTCTACAAAAGGTGTTGTAATTGATAAAGATAACAACATCGTAGCAAGTACCTATCTTTGGACTAGAGGAAATCCTTTAAAAGCTGTAAAAGAAGTTTTAGTAGACATAAAAAAACAACTACCAAAAAATTATAAAGTGGTAGGTGTTGGAACAACAGGATCAGCTAGAAAATTAGTAGGTACAATTTTAGGAGCTAATATTATAAAAAATGAAATAACAGCTCATGCTATAGGAACACTATCAAAATATCCCGATATTAGAACCATTATTGAAATTGGCGGGCAAGACTCTAAAATTATTCTCTTAAAAGACCAAGTTGTAATAGATTATGCTATGAATACACTTTGTGCTGCCGGTACTGGAGCTTTCCTATCAAGTCAAGCAGAAAGATTAGATATCCCGGTCGAAGAATTTGGCTCTATTGCACTAACAAGTAATAATCCCACTCCTATTGCCGCTAGATGTACTGTCTTTGCAGAAAGTGACTTAGTTCATAAAGCACAAATGGGACATAAAAAAGAAGACATTGTTGCAGGTCTTTGTAAAAGTGTAGCTCTAAATTATCTAAACAACGTCGGGAAAGGAAAAAAGATAGCATCTCCTATTATCTTTCAAGGAGGCGTATCTAAAAATATTGGCGTAGTAAAAGCTTTCGAAAAAATATTAAACGAAAAGATTATAACAGATGAAAACGGACATCTTCTGGGAGCTTTAGGAGTAGCAATTCTTTCCAAAAAAGAACCAGAAATTAACTTTTCGTTTGACATCGTAGAAGAAGACTTTGAAACATCAAGCATCAACTGTTCAGGATGTCCTAATAATTGTGAAATTATTTGCATAAAAAAAGATGATAAATTATTAGACTCCTGGGGAAATCGTTGTGAAAAAGGAAAAAAAGTAGTTACAAAATAAAAGATAAGAACTAGGAAGTTTTGGTTCTTATCTTTTATTTTGTCTTAATCTTTGATTAACCATTCTGTTTTGCTGCTTAATCATTTTTTTCATATTAGTTTTAAAAATATCATCAGAAGATTGTTCATCATAAGTATCCACCACTTGATCTTTTTCTTCAATAACCATAACACCTAAATTTTCATCCTGATTGTCAAAAGAAAAAAGCTCAAAACCATCAGAAATAGAATGGACTAGTTTTTGATTTTCTAAACAATAATTTTTATAGCTAACCGAAACAATTGCTACTTTCATTATTTTCTCTCTAAGTACTCCTCATAAGGAATAGCTCTGTCGACTATCTTACCATTATCCAAAATTTCAATAACCCTATTCGCAACAGTACTATTTAGTTCATAATCACGAGAAGTAAATAAAATTTCTCCTTTAAAATTAGTCATACCCTTATTTAGGGAAGTAATACTTTCCAAATCCAAATGGTTCGTTGGTTCATCTAAAATCAAGAAATTAGGTTCTTCTAACATCATCTTAGATAACATACAACGTGCTTTTTCTCCACCTGATAAAACAGATACTTTCTTAAACACATCTTCACCAGAAAATAACATTCTACCTAAAAAGCCTCGAAGAACAGTCTCGTCTTTAACATCATAATACTGACCAATCCACTCCATAATATTTTTATCAGTATTAAAGTACTCCGAATTATCTTGTGGTAAATAACCATAATTAATAGTCTTACCCCATTCAATAGTTCCTTCATCATACTCTTCTTTTCCAGCTAAAATATTAAATAACGTCGTTTTAACAAAATCATCTTGTGCCAAAAGCGTAATTTTATCGTCCTTTAAAACTGTAAAAGAAACATGGTCTAAAATTGTCTTTCCATCGATAACCTTAGTTAAATTTTCAACTTTTAAAATTTCCTTTCCGGCTTCTTTTTCTATCTTAAAATCAATATATGGATATTTTCTAGAAGATGGAACAATTTCATCTAACTGAATTTTATCTAATAATTTTTTACGAGAAGTAGCCTGTTTTGATTTAGAAGCATTGGCACTAAATCTAGCAATAAATGCCTGCAACTCCTTAATTTTTTCTTCTTTCTTCTTATTAGATTCCTTCATTTGTTTTTGTAAAAGTTCACTAGACTCATACCAAAAATCATAGTTACCTACATATAATTTAATCTTTCCATAATCAATATCTGCAATATGAGTACACACTTTATTTAAAAAGTGACGATCGTGAGATACAATAATCACAGTATTATTAAAATTAATTAAAAACTCTTCTAACCATTTAATAGCTTCAATATCCAAACTATTAGTAGGCTCATCTAAAAGTAAAATATCAGGATCTCCAAATAACGCTTGAGCAAGTAACACTTTAACTCTTAACTTAACAGGAATATCTTTCATCTTCATAGAATGATACTCCATATCAACACCTAAACTATTTAATAATGTAGCAGCATCGCTCTCTGCATTCCAACCATCTAGTTCCATAAATTCTGCTTCCAAATTAGCAAGCCTCATGCCATCTTCTTCACTAAATTCTGTTTGCATATACATTTTATTTTTCTCTGTCATGATACTATATAATTTTTCATTTCCCATCATAACAACATCTAAAACTGTATCGTCTTCATATTGATAATGATCCTGTCTTAAGAACGAAATTCTTTCTCCCTTAGAAACAATAACTTCTCCTGTAGTAGTTTCAACTTCCCCAGATAATACTTTTAAAAACGTACTCTTTCCAGATCCGTTTGCACCAATTAGTCCATAGCAATTTCCACTAGTAAACTTAATATTAACGTCCTCAAACAAAGTACGCTTACCAAACTTCAAACTAACATTATTTACTTGAATCATTTTTATCACCTCAAAACTCCTTAAATTTTACTATAGAAAAGAAAAAAAGACAAGCAACTTACATCACTTTTCTTTTAACATATTCACCTAAATTATCTTCTTTGATATCTCGAGCAATATAATCCATTAATTCACCAGGATAGTTTTCATATATTTTTTTAAAATTTTCCAATTTATCATAATCATACCTCTGTTTTCCAATCACATCAGTAGCATACCTGCTCAAAACTCTATGATAAATAAAGAAATCAACCTGTGTCCTATTTTCTTTATATATATCATCAACAGACAACTCATAATTACGAATAAAACGCCCTGGATCATAAAAATAAATACCATAATTAAATGAATGATTCGTAACAAAATAAGAGTTAGGTGTTAAATCATTAACAACCACATGACTATTGGCTAAAGTTAAGCAATCTTTTTTTAGTAACCTAAAATCATCTAAAATCAATTCCTTAGGCAAACTCATATAATGAAGTAAACCTAAATCTTTAACATAAAAAGTAGTATATCCTTTAAACTGTAAAAACACATTATATAAAGTATGTCTTGGAAGCAAAATTCTTTCAGTTTCAATATTCTCTAAATAATGTGTATCGCTTAAGTTTAATCGATTAAACTCAGACCAAGTACGATAATATTTATAGGAAAACTTTCCCTTTCTATAAGCCTTCCCTTCCTCACCTTTTCCTATATATTCCCAGGGAAACAACACAGAAAGACCATTCTTGCTAACTACAATTTTCAAATACCTCTCCTCCCTGCAAATAAAAATTATAAACTAGAAAACTCAACTAATTTTTGATAAATAATAGTAATTTGTTCAATTTCTTCTGATTTCATACCAATTCCTTTTAATAAAGATGCTACATCAATCTCATTTTTCTTAGACTTCTTTTTCTCTTGTAATTTTTCTAGTTTCTGAGAAACAATTTCAATACTTTCTATATCACTAAGAATCTTCTTACTATCCACTTGCATAATTCCTTGTTTTTTAGGAACATGATCAAACTGATATCGAAAATAATCCAACTGTCTAAAAAAACTAGGGCGCTTATAGTTTTCAAAAATCATAATAGCATAAATCAAAAAACGCATATCACCTTGAACACTAATATCTTTTCCATATTTTTGTTTCATTTTAGCATACTGTAAAATAATATATTGTCCTCGTTCAGCAATAGAAAACTTCTTAGTACTATTCTGAATTGATATCATATCAGGTCTATGAAAAAAATGATAGATAAATAAAATAATAAATACCCAGAGTAAAAACTTCAACTGTTCTGGATTTAAAAACACCATATCTACTTGTCTAATAATAAACTGATTAAGTAAATACGCGACCACAACATTACCTAAATATAAAGGTAAAACTCCCTCTTCCTTAGAAAAGAAATCTTTCTCTAATAAATAAGTAGTATAAAGCATTCGAATCAAAAACTCAAAAATAACAATGATAAAGATATCATCACAAAAAGCATTCAAATGAAAATAGCTAGCAACACTTGCTAAAAAAACTAAGAAAATATTAGTAAATAAAACATATTGAATCTTAGTTAAAGAAAACCTTTTTACAATAAAGTTAAGAAACATGAATAATAAAAAGGCAAAAAATACATAACTAATAAACACTAAAAATTCCATGATAATCCCCCTAAAATTTATGCTTATTATACTACAATATCACAAAATAAACAAGGTAATATCATTATATACTATTTACGTCTTCTAAATAAACTATCATGACTTTTTATACTTTTTTGAATAGGACTTTTAGAATTCAATTGTTCTATCCCCTGTTCTGTTAAATGAATCTGACTAGATACCGCTTTAAAACAAGCAGAATTAGAAAGCATCATAGTAATATCTTTCTCTGAAAAACCACTACTTCTTAAATAATTTTCTACTTTCTGTTTTTCTAAATCTTCCATCATTCTTCACCTCACTATTTAAAGTAAATTAAAATTTAAAAAAAGGCAACTATTAGTTTGCCTTTTCTCTAAAAATTAATGAAAAAATAAATCTAACCAATGGTCCTGCAGAACAAAAGAATTAAGTAAACTTAATTCGCCTTGGTCGTCACCTTCCAAGTTTCCTGCTTCATAGACTAGGTATCCCTACTTCTCCACAGGCTTAACATCCGATAGTCGCTACCGTAGTTTTTCTTTTGTTTCTTTCTTTTCCTACTTTAACTCCATCATATACTTCTTTAATCCTTCAAACATAATATTATAACTGGCATTATAATCTCTATCATGATAACTTCCACATTCTGGACATATCCAACTTCTAACACTTAAGTCTTTTACTTTCTCATTCTTATATCCGCAGACACTGCATTACTTGTGACTCGGATAAAACTATTCTATGTGTAACCAGATGTTTTGTGAATTAACTCTACTTGATTAGTTGTGGGATACAAATGAAACCGATAAGCTCTATACATAATATTCCTCTCCTGATGAGAACACTATACAATACATTTGTTCGTATGTCAACTATTTTTTATCAAGTTTTCAAATTTGCATTTTGAGGAGCAAATTCCTTATAAATAAAAAAGTTGAAAACTTAATGCCATTGGAAAACTTAAAACCATAGATTGTAACCATGTTACAACAAATTGACTAATTTCTGGTTTAGATATAAATATAGTTGCTATAAAACTCATAATCGGACACATAAATGAAACGATAACAATCGATATTGCATAAGAAACAATAATAGAAGGTTGTTCTTTAGGATTAATTGCTTTAAAAACTAATTTATGAGCAATCTTTCCAATTAGGAAAAATTCTAACACTCCAGCAATAACATACATAAAGAAAAACTCTTTAAATGCTTCTAAAAATACAAAATTATGTAATCCTCCACTATGAATTGCAATATTATAACAACCCATTACATAAACCATCAAAGCTGCCATAATAATCGTATAAATAAAATCTTGAAATTTAGTCTTTGGCATAAACACACTACTCCTTTCCATAACAAAACAACACATAATCTGTGTTGTTCGTTAATCATTCAAAAAGAATGTGCGTTTCCAATAGTTACCGATTATCTCTTGTTTCCGCTCTAAATTATATCAAAAAAAACACAACTTTTCAAGAAGAATTTTTATTCTTATCCAATTCCTTCAACCTAGCTTTAACCATAAACACTAAATCCATAGAAGCATTTATTTTATATAACACTAACAAACTATCTTGTAACTTTGTCCTAAGTGGCATCGTATCTTTAATATTTTCTGCTTCCTTTTTATAATCAAAATTAGGGATAGGATTCTCTTCAATAAATGCACGAATATAATTTTCAATATCTTTTAAGACATAAACTTTTAAATCATATTCATCCATTTCCATAATCCCATAATATCCACCAACTAAATATTTAAATTCATCTGCTAGCGTCATTTCATCACCTCTTTTTTTATCCATCTCATAATAACACGTACAACATAATCAACTTGTTCTTTGGTTAAATCTTTATCTTTAGAAATATGATGCCATTTATAAAGGCAGCCTCGACAACAAGTTGCAGTAGCATGTTGTGCTACAAATACAGGATGTCCCCTCATCGGAGTCTGCTTACCATCATTAACTAAGTTAGCTGGAGCTAATCGCGTAGAAATGAAATCATATGCATGAGATGAGATAACATCCATGCCCTTTTCCAAAACATATTTTTTATCTTTATCTGTTAAATGAAAGCGACTACGGAACTTAGAATTTCCAAGTCTAAAAAACAATTTATCTATCTCCATATCTTGATACTCTTCTAATGTCATAAACTAGCACCTTCTATAACGTTTGCAAATTGACAATGAAGTAAATGTTCTAAATCACAAACCGCAACTTCAACCTGATATCCTATCTTTCCGGCACTAAAAATAATCGTAGGAAACTCTAAAGCACTAGAATCAATCACTGTTAAAAACTCTTTCTTCATACCAATAGGAGAACATCCTCCATGAACATATCCAGTAAGAGGAAGCAGTTCTTTAGATGGTAACATAGAAATAGACTTACAAGAAACACTTTTAGCCGCTTTTTTCAAATCCAATTCTTGGTTAACAGGAATCATAAACACATAATATTTCTTCGAATTAGAAACCGTAACTAACGTTTTAAAAACCCTTCTAAAATCTTGCTTTAAAGCAGTTGCTACTTCAACTCCACTAATAGCAGAAGTATCACCATAATAATAAGATTGATATTTTATTTTCTTCTGATCTAAAATTCTCATAACATTAGTTTTCTCCATACTATCACCCTTCCATAAAATTATACCACAGAAAAAGTAGATTGGAATAATCTACTAAATCTTATGCTAGCAAAGCTTTTACAGACTCAATAACATATCGCTTTGTATCATCAAAAGTCAAATGTAAACTGATAGACAATTCATTATATAATCGTCTCTCAGCCTGATTAAAATATTGTTCATCTTTTTCACTTATTCTTTTATTTTGATTTTGACGCTTCATATTTCGCATATAAGTTGTCTTAATAATTGTAATCAAACCCTCTAAAGTATTTTCCTTTAATAACTGTTTATACTCATATTCAATATCTCTATCACTAGCTTGAACAATTTCAATAGATGGAATTTTAGCAATCAAATCTTCCGCTTCCTCTTTCGTAATAACATCACGTAAATAAGAAGTCGTATCTACAGGAACACTAGTAACTAACGAATCATCATCAATAGGATTCATAATATAATAAGTTTTATCAAACAAATAATTATCTTTCACATCTTTTATCCTATAAACATCTCTTCCATAAACAACAACATCTCCAGATTTATACATTTCAATCCTCCTAAAAAAAGTAGCTATCAACTGGACTTACACCAATAAATAGCTACTCGTTGTAATTTAATTATAACATTTTTTCACTTTTTTCATAAGCAACATTTTATTTTTTTTCTACGATTTTTTTATATTGATAACTTTTTTTCAGCAGACAACAATCAGTAAATTCTCTATAAGAATCAATTTTATAATCAGCTAGAAAATTAATCTCTAATCGGTCTTTATCAGAATATTTATCATACACATTAATAGTTTCTATTTCGGCACCTTTAGAAGCCATAACACCATGCAAAGAATCCTCAAATACTAAACATAATTCTGGATTTGTTTGATAATGTTCTAAGACTTTCAAATAAACTTCTGGATGAGGCTTTTTATAAACAACATCTTCTTTTCTAATAATAAAATCAAAAGTATCATAAATAGGAACGGTATGTGCCATAGTTAGATTTTGATTAGCATAAATATCAATTTGTCTTTGTGTCGTTGCAGTTGCAAGGACTAAAATAAAACCTCGCTCTTTCAATTCTCGCAACAATTCCGGTACACCAGCTTTATATATCAACTCATATTTTAAAATTGACTCAACACTACTCCATCGCTCTAATATTAACTCATCTTTAGAAATATTCATATGATATTTTTGAATTAAATAATCGCAATAAGCAACATAGATATCTTCACTAGAATGAGTTTCTAAAAACCAGTCTCTTTCTTGCTGAATTTTATCAAAATTAACTTGTACTCCTGCAAATTTATTAATAATCCGAAAATCTGCTTCATTCCAAATTCCAATAGAATCAATCAAGGTACCATCCATATCAAAAATAATATATTTCTTTTTAGACAAATCTAACTCTTCTAACTTTTTCACAACATC
This sequence comes from uncultured Bacilli bacterium, assembly GCA_944364005.1. Next base: position 13,097 of record CALVVW010000038.1, read on the forward strand.
ACCCTTCCATAAAAAATATTTTACCATAATAATAAATTATTTAAAACTGGGCGTTTGCTGTATATATTTATCATTATTTTGATTATACTATAATGAAAGGAATGAAGTAATATGTACGGAATGTATCCTTATCCATACAATTATGGAAATAATGATGGTTTCGGTTCAGGATGGATCTGGGCAATCATCATCGTTATTATAATTATTTTCTTCATCTGGGGAGGAAATAATAATTGCTGCAACAACGGAGGAAACGGTTGCAGATAAAAAGCACAGTCTTGTGCTTTTTTTATTTGATAGGAAACTTTTCTTCTAAACTGTTAATTTTTTTCTCATCAATAATAGATGGATCATAACTGCATTACTCTTATCGTGATTCATAATGTCGCTATATTCCATAAAGACCCTAAAGTATACTCTTTAATATCATGGTCTAATATGCAAGCAAATACTAATAACCGTTTATTCATAAATATCCCTCTACATATAAAAAAAACGCTACTAAGTAGCGTAATAATCAATATGGTGGAGCATAGCGGGATCGAACCGCTGACCTCCACGGTGCAAACGTGGCGCTCTCCCAGCTGAGCTAATGCCCCATATTTGTCTCCCTTTCTCAAGTCGACAAATTGATTATAGCAAGCAAAACATGAATTGTCAACAACTTTTATACTTTTTTTCTAAATATTCATCTTCAAGATAATAAAAATCCCCTTCTTTTATCAAATGACGATACCCGCGATAAAAATTATCAGTATCTTTAATTAACTTACTCTTCTTAAAATAATAATGGTTTAAATATCTTTCTAATAAAAATCTCTCATAAAAATAAGGAATTTGTTGATACTCTCTCGAAAGTTTAACTAATAAAAAAATAGATAAAAAGAAAACATTCAACGAAAAAGAAAAAAACGTAAAAACTAAAAAACAAAATAACAATAAATAACCAATACAAAAAGTAAAATAAAACGCTTTTTTATAAGAACAAACTGTATGAAAAATTAAACATAATAATTTTCCACCATCTAAAGGATAAATAGGAAGTAAATTAAAAAATAGAATTCCATAATGGTAGGTAGATATCAAAATTTCTTTTTCAGGAAATAAATAAATAAGTAAAAGCCATCCCAAAATTTGAAATAACGGTCCAAATACCAAAATAATCAATTCTTTTACTAAAGAAATATTATAAGAAGTAGAAAACTTAGAAATTCCTCCTAGAGGATAAATTAATATCTTATGAATCTCTCCTCCTAACAAGTATACCATAAGAAAATGTCCAATCTCATGAATAACAATTAAAAACGTAATCACAGAAAAAGAAAAAAAGGAAGCCGTAATAACAGCAAAAAAGGCCAGTAAATAAAATAAAGGATGAACTTCTATATAACTAAATATAGTCTTTATAATTTAAAAAGGTCCCATCTTTTTGAAAAACTAAATAAAGTTTTTTATTTTCTGCCTCTCCTAACAAAGTTCCTTTTTCCACATAATCATAAAGTTTAACATTATCAATCGAAATATTAGAATAATAAACATCAACACCATCGACTTGCTCTATAACAACCGTATTTCCGTAACCTTCTTTCTCCCCTAAAAAAATAACAATTCCACTCTCTAGCACAGGAACCATATAATGTTCATCCACTGTTAATTTGACACCATCTAAATAAGTATGAGCATTTTTATAAGATAATTTTTCCTGAAAAACAGCCTGCTCCTTCACAGCCAACTGATCAATAGATAAAATATTACCAAAATATTTTTGATACATATCTTTTATTTTCGTAAACTCAAAATTTTTATCATACACATTTTCTAATATAATATTTTTAACATTATTATCCTTCTTTATGAGTATCATGCCTACTAAAAAAATAATTACCGTAATAAGTACTCTGGTTATAAATGATTTAACACTTTTTTTCAACACTAGTCGCCTCTTTACTGTTTTTTTTGTATTCATAATATAATCTCCTCTAATAAAGGATATGAAAAAAGAAAAGCAAATATTCTGCTTTTCTTAAGAATTAATAGCAAACTTCTTATATTTTTTAGGAATAAGAGAAATAATCAAATAAAGAATTTCCCCGTAAATTAAGTTCAACAATAAACTATGACCAATCTTATATAAAAAACGATAAAAAGTCATTGGAACCAGTTGAAAAATTAAAATAACAATAACATTCATAACCTCATATCCAATAATAGCTAGACTAATAAACAAAAACAAACTTAACCAATTTAGACGAATATAACGATAAAGTATCATCACAAGAGCACCTAATCCTAAAAATAATATTGCATTATAAAATAATAAATTAGTATACATAAAGTCATAAACCAATCCTGTTACAAAACAGATAGTTAAATACTTACGGATGGTTTTGGTAAAAAAAGGATAGATAACAACGAAAGAAACAATAGTAAGCATAGGCGTAAATAATGATAAATCTCCTACCATATATGGTAAAAAGTTAGAAAGAATACCATCTAAAAGAAAAGAAATAACAAGGATAACTATTGGAAGCAACATATTACTCTTTCTCCTTTAAAACAGTAACATAATGAATATCATTAAAATCTTGTGATGTCTTAATATATAATGTTTTACTTAAATCATATTTATCACTTTTTATATCTTGTACAACGCCTACATAAATACCACCAGGAAACATACCACCTAAACCACTAGTAATAATCGTATCCCCTTTTTGTACTGTACTCATCTTATCTACACCAGTAACAGTAACACACTCAGTATCAGAATCATAACCATTTAAAATAGCATAACTATCACCTGTACCAGTTTGAATAGTAACACTAACTTTATAATTAACATCATCTGAAGTAATCAATTTAATCTCACTAGAATTTCTATACACTCTTGAAATCTTTCCAACTAAACCATGTTTAGTAACAACTGCCATATCCTTTTTTATGCCATCTTTCGATCCTTTATCAATCATTAATTGATTAAACCAATAATTTTTATTTCTAGATAATATAGTCGCATTAATAGGACTATATTCAGTAAGTGTCCGATTTAAATCTAACACATCTTTTAATTCCTGAATTTCTTGTTCCAAAGAAGCATTGACATTTTTCTGAATAAGATAGCTTTCAGTTTGATTAACATCTTTTTCGCCATTTAACGCCGTAAAAGGATACATAACCATTTTATCTATCATAGTAATTACATCTTTAACAATACCTTCTCCAAAAAAATTAGAACGATTCATCTTGATAGAAATAGTAAGACCAAATATAAAAATAACAGCAACAACAATAACAATAATTTTATAATTTAAATTTTTTCTTTTTCTACTCTTGTACATAACATCATCCCATTCCAACTTATTATAATATAAATAAATTAGC
>CALVVW010000039.1 GCA_944364005.1 uncultured Bacilli bacterium
ACACTTATTTCTTTATCCGTTGTTTCTTTTCTATATACTACATTTCCTAGACTATCATAAATTACTATTTCGGCATTTGATAAGTTTTCTTTTGTTTCTGCATTAATTACTTTGATGTTTAATGTTCCTACTTGTTCTGTGTAGTTTATGGATAAAGTAGTATCTACTATTTTTGTTGAAATACAATTTCTATTTACAGTACTACCTGATAGGATATAATATAAATCCATTCTTTCATCTGATGGAGTTTCATACCTTTGATGCGCTGGATATTCATATAAAACTAAGCTGTCGAAAGAAAAGCTACCTTTAATATTTATAGAGTAAGTCAACGTTTTATCTTTTATTTCTGATATTGGTATTCTTATTCTAAAACTTTCTCCTGCATTAAAGGTTGTTTTTTCTTCTCCTTGTTCATCTACTACAATCATTGGTGAAGATACGTCTACTTGATAACTTTTAAATTTATTTGCATATACTTTTCCTGTTACCTTAGGTGTAATTAAATTTGTTTCTATATAATTATTTGTTACCTGATATGATATGTCCTCCTGTGTAATAGAGTCTAATTCTACTTGTTGATTTTCTTCTATATACCAATTAACATATTCTTCCCAGGTATCTAGATAAGCTAACATCTTATTTCCTACGTCTGATTCTTTTAATAATTTCTTATCTCCAACAGATAAATTGTTTACATATTTCCAATAATAATCCTTATAAGGGAATTCTTCCTCTGAGTGATCATCTATTTCATATTTATCATCATAAACTGTATCTTCTACTGTCTCAATTATTTCAGAATAATCAGAATTCCAGATGTAATTTTTATCATCTTCATAACCTGCTAGACGATCCATTGCCCAGAGTATTAATAATTGCTTATAATAGTCATCTTCATCTTTATTATCACTAAACTTTGTTTCGTTTATTAGATAATTCATTAACACGGAATACTTATTTGTTTTATTTCTAAATTCGCTATCTAGCATGTAATATATTTCTTTTTCTTCTAACGTAGTGTTTTGAGCAATGCTTTTTTCAAAAATATTATAGTTTCCAACAAAAAAGCGAGAATCATTTGATACTGATTTTGGTTGTCGATAATATCTGCCATAGGGTAAATCAATTCTATTATTTTCGTTTTTTACATAGACTTCTTCTTCATTTGCAACGACTAACTCTATTGTATCTAAGCATTGATTAGAATCATCCGGCTCAGCGAAACTATTTTTATTTATCATTAAGGCAATCGATGACAGTAATATAATTCCTGCAATAGTGATTAATGCATATCCTTTTCTCATAAAATCACATTTTCTATTCTTTTATTTCTTTACAAAATTGTATGCATCTTTACACATATCTTCTATAGTAAGTGTTGCTTCCCATCCTAATTCTTCTTTTGCTTTACTAGGATCTGAGTAACACTCTGCAATATCTCCTGGTCTACGTTCTACGATTTTATAATTTACTTTGATATTATTTACTTTTTCAAAAGCATTAATGATATCTAATACACTATATCCAGTACCTGTTCCTAGGTTATAAATATATAAACCTTGTTGTTCTTTTTCTAATTTTTCTAATGCCTTGATGTGACCTTTTGCAAGGTCTACTACATGAATATAGTCTCTTACACCTGTACCATCTTTGGTTTTATAATCATTTCCAAATACTGATAGACATTCTAACTCTTTATTTGCAACTTTAGCGATATATGGCATTAAGTTTGCAGGAATACCATTTGGCTCTTCGCCAATCAGTCCACTCTTATGCGCGCCTATTGGATTAAAGTATCTAAGTATTGCGATATCCCAGGTGTTGTCTGATTTATACAAATCCTTTAAAATCTGCTCTACAAATAATTTTGACGTTCCATAAGGATTGGTTGTTCCTCCTGTTTTATCCGTTTCTTTAATAGGTACATGTTCTGGATTTCCATAGACAGTAGCACTAGATGAGAACACTAATTTTTTTACATTATGTTTTTTCATTACTTTTAATAAAACTAATACAGTTGAAACATTATTAGTATAATATTCTACTGGTTTTTTTACTGATTCTCCTACTGCTTTATAAGCTGCGAAATCTATTACAGCGTCTATTTTTTCTTTCGTAAATATCTCATCTAGTAATTCTTCATTAATCATATCTCCTAAATAAAATTTTACTTCTTTTCCAGTAATTTGTTTTATTTTATCTTTTACTTCTTCTTTTGAATTTGATAGGTTATCTAATACAACTACTTCATGACCTTCCTCTAGTAGTTCTACACTAGTATGACTACCAATATAGCCAAGTCCCCCGGTTACTAATACTTTCATATATTATCTCCTTCTATATTTTTCTTGATATTCTTTCATTACTGTTAACATTTCCTCTCCTATTATTTTTTCTATGGAATTATTATTTATACTTTCTTTTAAAAATACTTCCATATCTTTGATAGGAATATAAAATAAATTAAAATCAGTTTTCTTTTCTAGCTCTGATAAACTCATTTCTTCTACTTTTGGTCCTTCGTTACTATGTACAATGTAATAATACATTTTGTTACATCTAGTATTGCCTGTTTCTAAGTAGTTACTGTAATATTCTTCAATTACCATGAAAGGACCTGGTTCTATATCGATAGAAATTCCTGTTTCTTCTTTTATTTCTCTACTTAGGCTTTCTTCTAATGATTCTTCTTCTCTCCAGTGTCCACCAGGAAATTGATAGGTATAATTATTATGCACTACTAATAGTTCTTCTTTTTTATTAATCATTAATGCTTTTACTCTAATTACTGTTTCATCCATCTTATTTGTATCTATATTTTCTTCATTTATAATTATTCTTTTCATGTTATCCCCTTTTCTTCTAATTATATACATATCTTTCCCAATATTCTAATACATTAGGACTTACTGTTTGAAATACAGCGTCAATTTGCTCACTGATATATTTTGCTTTTTTCCAGATAGGTGTACCTGTTTGTAGGCAACCTGCTTCTGTATCATCCATCATATACTCAAAAGTAGAAGCTCTATCTTCATATTGATCGGTTTGTGCATAATTATTCACAAAAGATGCATTGATATTTCCTGTTGATACATAGGAATAAGAATTATTGGTATTACCATAATTAAAACCTACAGGATTTAATGTATTCCAAGTGGTATAATTAGCACCTTTGGCATACATATATTTTTCTATGTAATGATAGATTTCGTGATGGAGGCTTTCTGTGAAACTATAATCTGTTGCAAGTGATATTAAAATGTTTTTTGATGTTGAATCTGTGATACCAGTTACATTTGCTTGAGAGTATTGCTTAATTAAATATATTGTTAATGTATATCCCGCTTGTTTTGTTTCATTAAAAAAGCCAGTAGGATATAGTGCTAAATTACTATTTAGTTCATTTAATAACTGGTTTATTCTATTAGAGTCTGTTAGTCTTACTGTAGATAGTCCAGCTACTGTATATCCATTTGTTTCTACTCCATATCGTACTGTAATTCCGTATGTATTTTCAATACTTCTTCTTAAGTTATCATTGGTGGTTTCTATACTTGGTGTTGGTGCTTGAGGTGTTTGTTGTGGTTGTTGAGGTGTTTTAGTACTTGTATTTGGAGTTTGCGTTTGTGTTTGATTATTTGTATTACTATTTTCTGCGTTTGGATTCTCTGGACTGGTTACTTCTTGTCCTGCTTCCGTTTGTGGAACAGGTGTTTCTGTTGTTGTAATATTAATATCAGTATTTTCTGCTTGTCCTATTACATGAGTATTAGTTATCGGATTTAAAATCGTTTGATTTTCTAAATGGAAAGCAATTCCTAATAAAATCAAAATCAAAGAAAAAGATAATAAGACTTTTGCCAATGTTATTTGTTTTTCCTTTGTCATAGGCGCCTTCCCTTCTATTTTTATTGTACCAAATTTAGAAAGAAAAAAAAAGACCTATTCTTGGTCTTAACTTATAAAATCTGGGACTAACATTCCTAGAATTATTATTCCTACAATAATTAGACTAATCATAAACGCAATTACATTTCCTAGACCCTTTTCGTTCTTATTTAAATCTGTTGGTCGATTCTGCTGATTCTTCTTTTCTTGTTCTACTAGTTCTGACATTTTAATTATATCTGTTTCGTTTAAATTAATAATATTACACATATCGTTAAATTCACTAATTATTTTTAAATTACTATTATTTCCTTTATTTGGTGTAATATTATTTATCATAATATCATTTTGATTAGCAAAAGATTTTATAAACGGCTCTATAATATCTATTAACACCTCTTTTGGCTTCGAAAATGTTTTTTTATCTAAAAGTTGATGAGAACCATCTATTTCATATTTTGTTACTTTACAATAACAATATTGATTATCAAATTTAAACTCATAAACAATAGAATTATCTTTGGTGGCATCTTTTAATATTTTTAGCAATTCTTGATGATATTCTTGATGAGGATCTGTAGCATCTATACTTAACATTTCAATTTCTTCCACTTATCCTCACTCCTTTTAATTTTGATTTGTTAACGCTTTTATTTGATCATATAGTTCTTGTGCTTTGTCTATTTCTCCTTCATTATAATAAATATTTGCTTTGACTGTTAAATCTTCTATTTTTCTTTCTATATCATCTGGTAATTCTTTCTTTAGCGGTTGTGGTTCTTCTATCATGTTCTTCTGTAAATTTTGCATTAAAGGAAGAAATATTCCTTTTTCTACCAATTTTTGTTCCTGATTTATTCTTGATTTTCTTAAATTTTCTAATTGATTTGGTTTTACCATAATGGCTTTAGATATATTTTTGGTCGTTTTTTGAAATTTCCTTTTTACTGGTTGTGTATTTGCTCCTACTGGAGTCGGTATTTTAGGTGATGAAGAAAAAGCAGTTTGAGGTGATATCTCTGTTGTTATGTTTTTTTGTTGCTCTTCATTTGTTTTCTCTATTGATATTGGTTGATGTTGTTCTGGTTCTATTTCTGTATCAAATTCTTCTTCTGGTTCTTCTTCTGGAATTATTATTTCTTTTTCTTGTTCTATAGGGTTTGCATTTATCACTATTGCTTTTTTCTCTTCTAAATCTTTATTTGATAGTGCTAATGGTTTAGAGCTTTTTTCTTCTAAATCTCTTTTTTTCATTTCTTTATCTAAACTATCTAATGCTTCTAACTGTTCTTCTAATTGATTCGTTAACATTAACAAGTTGTCATTTCTATTATTTAGTTCCGTTAATCTTTGTTTCTTTTCTTCTTCATTTTTTGTTGTTTTCATTAGTTCTGTTTTTCTTTTAGATATTGTTGCTACAATATCATAAGCAACCGCTTTTAATTCTATAGCTGCTATACGATACTCAGCACTTTCAAATTCATATTTGTCTTCCACTAGCTCACCACCTATCCTGCATGTTGCGCATTAGCAATTTGCTTTAATAAATGTTGAACATCAACCCATTCTGCATCTTCTGTAATCTCTTCTAAATTAAGTTTCTCTCCATCTTTTACGATTCTAGCAATATAAATTACTTGATTACCTGTTTGCTCCTGAATTTCTCCTTTTGTATATACGACATATTGTCTTTTATCATCTTCAGAATTTAAATATGTTACTACTTCGATTTCTGTTGATAAACCATCTATGTCAATTAATTCTGCAATTTCTTTATTATCCATAGCGCAACCTCTCTATTCTAGAATTTATTATACACAACTTTTCTTATTTAGTAAACTTTTTTTAGATAAATATTATTACTAATATAGAAGCTGTCCAGATACTTAATTCTATTAGTTCTTGTTTTTGTGGACTTATTTTTTTCCATGGAATAAATAATAATGATAGTAACATAAATGGTGATAGATAGGCAATTAAATAATAAAAATTTAAGGCTAGTTTGGGAAGTAGTGATATTTTTTCTACCTCTATTAGAGTATTTGCTATTTGCCAGTAGTTGTTTTTGGATGCTAGTCCTATTGCTATTGCTAGTAATAGTATTAATCCTGTTAACTGGGATTTTGTTAAATTAATTTTTTCTAGTTTATGAATCATAAACGTAATACATAATATGATAATTATAATTCTTGATACCATGTTTATTATTTCTATTTGTAACATAGATTGTATGATAGAGCATATTCCTATTAGTAATAGTCCTGCTGGTAGTAGTATTATTTTTACTTTTCTATCTTTTTCTAGGTTTACTGATGAAAAGTAAGTAATGATTAACCATAGTATTGGGAGAGATAGACTTGCTAATACTCCTAATATTGGTATTGCTGTTAGCAAATCAAAGTCTTTAAAATTTATCTTTTTTATGATTGGTAAGTCTACTGTGGTTTCCTTATCTAGTTTTTCTTCTTGTTCTATAAAGTCTTGATCTGGTAGTTCTTCTTGTTGTTCATAAGTACCATTTTTTATTTCTTCTACGATATCTTGGTAATCATTCTCTAGATAATAGTCTATTGCTCTTTTCATTTGTTGTTCTGTTGATTCTTTAAAACCTGTGATAATAGTTTGACCAATTATTGTTACAGGTACACCAGTTAGAGATTTATTGGTCTTATCAGCAATTTGTTTTAGAAAACTATTATTTTCTTCGTTATACCATACTTCATATTGTATTACATTTAGTTCTTTGTATTCTTCCTTTAAATCTTCTAAATATTCTTTTTCTAAGGCACAATGCGGGCAACCATCTCCCCAGAATAGATACAAATTTAATTTTTCTTTGGCATTTACCTTTGGTGTTGGTATTAGTACTAATAGTAAAATAATTACTATCAGGATTTGTTTAATCTTTTTTAACATATAACTTATTCAACTCATTTCTGGCATGGATTAATTCTTTTATAAAAATATCTAATTCTTCTTTGGTTGTTTTATAAGAGATGCTAATTCTTAGACTATGACTTGCTCTTGTTGAATCTTTTGTTAGGAATAAGACAGCAAGAGATGCATTCGATGTTGCACATGCTGTTTTGGTTGAAATATAGATTTCTTTTTCTTCTAGAGCATGTAACATAGTTTCTGGTTTTATGTTTTCTATACTAATATTTAAAATATTAGGAATCGCGTCTATTGGAGAGTTGATGGTAATATTTTCTTTGGTTAATTCTTCTCTTAGATAATCATTTAATTTTTTTACCTTATTTTCTTTTTCTTCTATATTTTCATATGCTAGTCTTAAAGCTTTAGCCGTGGATACAATTAGAGGTGTTGCGGGTGTCCCGCTTCTATCTTTGGTTGTTGATTTTCCACCATGTATTAAGGGCTCTATTACGATGTTTTCTTTCTTGATTAGTGCACCTATTCCTTTCATACCATAGAATTTCTGGGCAGAAAAACTTGCTAGGTCTACGTTTGTTAAATCTATTTTTTCTTTTCCCATACTTTGCGTAATATCAGAGTGAAAAAAGGCTTTAGGATGTTTTTTTACTATTTTTCCTATCTCGTTTACTGGTTGAATTATTCCTAGTTCACTACTAATACTAGCTATCGTTACTAATATTGTATCCTCTCTTAATTTCTTTTCTAAATCTTCTAAATCCACTTTACCTGATGGTGTTAAATTTACATATTCTATTTCAAAGCCCAACTCTTTTAGATAATTTAGTGGTTCTATAATAGAAGAATGTTCTAATGGTGTTGTAATAATATGTTTTCCTCTATTTTGATATTTTAAACAAATTCCTTTTATCGCTGTATTATTGGCTTCACTTGCTCCACTGGTATAGATAATTTCATTTGGTTTTACACCTAAAATAGTTGCTATTTGAGAAGTTGCTCTATCAATTAATCTTTTAGCATCTACTCCTAGTTTATGTAGAGAATTAGGATTACCTATTATTTTTTTTGTTGTTTCTATATAACTATTTAATACACTTTCCTCTACTGGTGTTGTGGCACTGTAATCTAGATAAATCATTTACTTCCTTCTTTCTTTTTACTTTCTTCTATTTGGATTCATGGTAATTATATGGTTTAAAATATTAGAAAATCTTTTGATTCCTTTTAATTCTTCTCCGCTCATTTGCCATAGTAGTCTAGGAGAAAATTTTACTTTTCCTTCTCTTTGTAATTCTTCTAATTCCGCTGGTGATATTCCTTTTACACCTCGATAATCATCTATATCTAAAGCAGGGTCTACAATATATCTTGTCTGTATTTGATTTAATACTTCTTGATTTTCTACTGTAATTTCAAAACTATTACTTTTTATTCTTATAAATGAAGGAGATTTCATACGTTTCATTTCATCTATTTGGAAATAGTCAATTCTTGGTTGTAATTTTCCACAATCTGCAAGACTTTCTTTATTTCCAACTAAAAAGCCATTTTTTATTCCTGTATCTGTAAATTTTGATTTGGATGCTAAAAAATATCCTACTGCTTCTTTGTAGTCATCTTCCGAATTTAAAATATCAAATCCACCTTCGCCTGTATAGTTTTTATCTTCTCTATGTCCCATGAAATATTGTGGTATTGTATCTAGTTCATTATTCTCATTTATTATTACCACCATATCGCCATCTTTTGTAAATACCGTTGTCATAATTGAATGCACATAAATTTTATCAGCCATATTCTCCCTCTTTCTTTTCTTATTTTATCACGTTTCTTTCTTTTCCAAAAGAAAAAATGCTACTTAGGCATTTCTTCTTTACTATCTCCGCTAATGTTATACAGTTTATAATTAAGTTGAGCCATTGCTAATTCTATTGTCATCAACTTTTCACTTTTATCTAGTTTATCATTTTCTAATAAACTAGTCACTATTTCTTCTGCACCCTTTAATATTGCCTCTTTATTTTCTAATACATTTATTTTATCCAACATATAATTCATCCTTAGACCTCCTTATTATTTTCAATATATTTTTTTATTACTTCATATAGATGTTGCATCTTCACGTCTATTACTTTTATTTCATCAGAACATTCTAATAATTCTCTTTGGAGATGAAGTGGAATTTCCTTGGGAAGTTTATATTGTAATTTATGATCTAGTGATGCCCAGAAATCCATAGCTACTGTTCTTATCTGTATTTCTGCTTCTATATATTCTAATTTTTCTTCTAAGTGTACTGGTACTAAAACATTTAAGTGATAACTTGTATATCCTGTATCTTTCGGATTTGCTATATAATCACTTTCATTTATAATTTTAAATGTCTTAGAATTTTTAATAATTCCTACAATATCATAAACATCCGATAAGAAAGAACAAACAATTCTAAATCCTACAATATCATGAATGTGTTTTTTTATATTTTCTACGTTCTTTTCATAACCTTTTTCCTCTAATTTTTTTAAGATACTTCTTTCTGATTTTAATCTAGACTTAATGTGTTCTACGGGATTATATTCATTTTTATATTCATATTCTTTTAATAATATTTCTAAGTCTGCCTCTAATTTTGTTTTTGCAAACTTGTACTTTAACATCATGGCATCCCATTCTTTAGAATCTATGTTATTCATTCAGACCTCCTTGTTAGGCAAAAAAAGGACTGTTCTTGTCCCTGGCGGTATTCATTGTACCATATTTTTTACTTTTTGTCATTACTTTCTTGTGTTTTGATAATAGTCTCTTTCAGCAATACTCATTGCAATTTGATCTAGTTCTTCTTGTTGTTCTTTTTCTAAATCTACTATTTTATACTCTACTTCTTGTAGTAATTCCTTTGCTGTTTTACATTTGTTATAGTTAATATGATATCTCATTAATACTTCTATTTCATAGGTTGTTAGAAATAAATTTTGCTTCGTTTTATGCAATTTATTTTTCTCAAAGTCTAGGCTATTTACTAGTTTTTCTATATTATATTCTTTCATTCTTCTACTCTTTCATTTTATTTACATGAATAACCATTATTTTTCATATGAGTCATGAATTCGCCTTCTGTATATGCGTCTTTTATTTTTAATGTTACTACATCTTTTGCTTTTGTATTAGCATTAATTTTTATTTGTAAATCATCTTCGTTTGTAAATTCTATGTTATTTAAAATCAAAGTTTCATTATTTTTATCTACCATTATATGTGCAACAATTCTATCTGAATCTTGTGTAATTTTTACTGCATTTTTTGGCAAATATTCATAGGAACTTTTAATTGCAAACTTAATTGAGTTTAGATAGCTATTTTCTTCTTGAATATAATTTTGGGGTAAAATGATTGTCTTTGTTAAATCCATTTTTGCAATATTATTGCTACTTAAGGTCACTTTTAAATTTTCTACTATTTGAATTCCTTGTTCTGTTGTAGCGGTTTTACTACATTCTATATAGGGTTGTTTTATGGTTGCAAATAAGTAGATAATAATACTAATTAATAATACCGTTACTATTATTGGAAATATTCTACCTTGCCTTAAAGTCATTTAACTCACCTCTTTATACGCTTATCTTAACCTATATCTATGTTTTCGTCAAGAGTTCTATTACAGACAAATTTCTAAAAGAAAAAGTCGCTTACTAGCGACCATTTATTATTTAATTTCGATAACTTTTTTCGTGTCTACTTCTTCTTTTTTAGGAACTACAAGTTTTAGCATTCCGTTTTCAAATGATGCATCAATTTTATCTTCATCTAAATCTCCTAAATAGAAGCTTCTTTCATATTTACCATAAGTTCTTTCACGACGAATATAATTTTTCTCTTTATCTTCTTCGTTAACTTCATTTTTCTTTTCAGCTTTGATTGTCAAATATCCATCTTTTGTTTCGACAGAAATTTCATCTTTGTTAAATCCTGGAATATCCATCTCAATATGATAATCGCCAGCTTTTTCATAGATATCACATTTCATGCTTTGTTCCTTTCTTGAAGAAATAAAATCATCAAAAATATCATCTAAATAAAATTTTCTTGGCATTAAATCCATATTTATCATCTTCCTTTCATTTACAATTATGTTATACCACTATTTTTAGCACTTGTCAATAGCGAGTGCTAAATTATTTTTATTTTTTACAGTTTTTTTAAATTTTATACTAGTTTTGATAAAGTTCCTAAAAAAAATAATTTCCTAGTGTAGGAAATTATAATTTTTTAAATTTAGAAATAATTAATTTATAAAGTAACCATACTGTACAGATAATGGCACCAAGCATATAAAGATAAAATATAAATGGTAACTCATACTCTGATTTTACAACCATTTGACTTGTTCCAATAATAAAGGCTACATCTAGGGCGCTAATGATTACTAAATGAACAATTCGCTCAATTCTATCTATTTGGTGCTTAGAATCAGTTAGTTCAACATTAAACCTTAATTCGCCACTATTTATTCCCTTTAACGTCTGTAGAGCTTCATTTGGTATTAATAGTAGGTTTGCTCCACTTTTCATGCTGGATAAAGCAAATTCTCCTATTTTTTCTTTATCGAATACGTTTTCTACGGGATTGGATTTTTTTTGTAAGACTTCAATTAAATTAATATTAGGACTAACCTTCTCTAATGTTCCTTCTAATACTACAATTCCTCTTACTAACATTGATATTTCTTTTGGTAGTGTAATTTCATTTCTTCTAAGTAAGATAAACATTTCTGTTACAAACTCTTTGATATCGATATTTGCAATTGCGGTTGTTTTATTCTTGTCTAGTACTTTCCTAACATCATTTTTTAATTGCATATAGTCTGTTCTATTATTAGACACATCTAATAAAGTTAAGATATGAGCTACTTCATTAATATCATTTTTTACGATTGCCATAATGCAATTTTCAAGTAGTGTTCTATTTCTTTTAGATAGTCTTCCCATCATACCAAAGTCTAGAAAAGCAATTTTGCCATCTACAATTTTTATATTATCTGAATGAGGATCTGCGTGATAAAAACCATCATCAATTGCTTGCTTTAAATAATTATGAGCTAATTTTTCAGCAATTTCATCTAAGTCATATCCAGCTTTTACTAATTCTTCTTTTTCTGATATTTTAAAACCTTCAATATATTCCATGACTAAGATATTAGAAGTGGAATATTTACTATAGACTTTTAATGGTTTTATATATACAATGTCTTTATTATTTTGTAAGAACTCCTCTATATGTTGTTTTTCTGTATGAAAGTTCATCTCCTTTTTAGCACTTTCATACATTTCATCTACTACCATTGTAAGATCAATAATATCTCCAAATATTTTATTTAACCTTAAAATACTAATTACCTTTTTTAATAGTTTGGCATCTCTTGCCATTAATTCTTCAATGTTTTCTCTTCTTATTTTAACAGCAACAATTTCTCCTGTTTTTAATTTTGCTTTATGTACTTGAGCAATGGATGCAGATCCTACAGGAAGTTTATCAATTTCTAAAAATATTTCTTCTGGAGCACAGTCATATTCTCTTTTTAATATCTCTTCTATTTTTTCATAAGGCATTGGTTTTACTGAATGTTTTAATTTTTGTAATTCCTTACAATATTCTTTTGGAAGTAAATCATCTCTTGATGATAATATTTGACCCATTTTTACAAATGTTGGACCAAGTTCTTCTAAGGCTAGACGGACATTCTTGGGAGTAGGATTTTTTGCTAATTGATACTTTTTTACAATAGCAATGATTTCTCCTAATCTGCTAGTACTATTTTTCATCCTGTTTCTTGGTATCTTCCTTTTGATTTTCTTTTAATAAATCTGTTAATTCTTGTTTTTCTTCCTTGGATAATGATTTTAGGGCTTCTTTTATTTTTTCGTATGAAGTATCTTCATTTACTACTACTGTTACATTTTCTTTCATTTTTTCTTTTAGATTATGCTTTAATTCTTCGTTAGCAACTTTTCCAGCTTCTAACATTTCTTCACCTTTTTGTAAAAGATCTTTCTTTAACTCGTTAGCTTTGTCATTTGTCATAGACATTGCGCCTAATCCCATTAAAAATATATTTTTTAATTCTTCTTTCATTCTTATCCTTCTTTCTTTAATTCTTTTACTTCACTTTTTTGTAATGGCTCGTAACATTTACTAAAATAAATAATTTCATTTTCTAAAAAGTTATATTTTTTTCTTTGCCAATTATCATCACTTAATGTCCATAATTTTTCTATTAATCCTTTGTTTTTCTGTGTACATATCGCCTTTATCATTTCATAGTCTTCTGATACTTCCTCCATTGGTAACGTGTCAATATTACCTTTATTTTCGCCTAGTGGATTTTCAATAGGTTGTAAATTCCATTGATTTCTGGTATAAGCAATCTCACAGTTATATTTTATTGTTCCATCTGGCATATAGTTTGTCTTATCTGCTATTACATAGCAAACAACAGGTATATAGCACTCAATTTCTGTATTATATTCTGCGATTGGTGAATCTGATTTAGATTTACCTGATTGAATTTTTAACTTTGGCATGCAAGCATAGCGTTTTTGATTTTTTATCATTTCTTTTCCCCCTTATGTTAATTATAACAGAATTAAGAGAGAAAACAATTCTTTTTTAAAATAATAACACCTATGTTTAGGTGTTATTCAGTTATTTGTTTTGCCATCTCCAGTTTTTAATATATGGCAAATCTTCTCCGTTTTGTTTAATGTATGTTTTATGTTGTTTTAACATATCCAAACACCAGTTAATTAGTACTTTTGATGTTTTTTGATATCTTGGAATGTGTAGTAGTGCATCCATTACCAGATGGAATCTGTCTATTTCATTTTGAACTCTAATATCGAATGTTGTAGTGATGGTTCCTTCTTCTAGGTAGCCATGAATATGCATATTTTTGTTTGTTCTATAATATGTTAGTTGCTCTATTAGAGATGGATAACCATGGAAGTTAAAGATTACTGGAGTGTCTTTCGTAAATAATTTATCATATTCTTCTTCAGTTAAGCCATGGGGATGTTTTAGTCTTGGGGCTAGTGTCATTAAATCTACTACATTAATTACTCTTATTTTTATATCTTTCACGCAGGTTTTTAATATATCTACTGCTGCTAGGGTCTCCAGGGTTGGTGTTTCTCCACAGCAAGCCATGATTACATCTGGTTTTCCTCCGTCATTACTAGCAAAATCCCAGATACCGATTCCTTTGGCACAATGTTTTTTAGCTTGTTCTTTAGTTAACCATTGTGGACGTGGATGTTTGCTGGCAATAATAGTATTTATTTGATTTTTTGTTTTGATACAGTGATCCATACAAGCTAATAAGCAATTGGTATCTGGTGGTAGATAGATTCTTATAATATCACTTTTTTTCGTTACTAAGTGATTTAGAAAACCTGGATCTTGATGAGTGTATCCATTATGGTCTTGTTGGAAGACATGAGATGTTAATAAAATATTTAGAGAAGCGATTGGTGCTCTCCACATGATTCCTCTTGTTACCTTTAACCATTTAGCATGTTGCGTAATCATGGAATCAACTATTCTTATAAAAGCTTCATAACTATGAATCATTCCAAATCTTCCAGTTAGTAGGTATCCTTCTAGCATTCCTTCACAAAGGTGTTCTGATAGATAAGAGTCCATGACTCTTCCTTCTGGGGATAGAAATTCATCTGTTTTATAGATAGTACCATTCCATGTTCTATTTTCTTTTTCAAAAATATGATTTAGTCTATTGGATAATGCTTCGTCGGGCCCAAAAATTCTAAAGTTTTTGTGGTCTTTATTTAATACAAATAAATCTCTAATATAGTTTCCTAATTCTATCATATCTTGTTTGTCGACGCTTCCTGGTGATGGTACTTGTACTGCATAATTTTCCCAATTTGGGGTAATAATTTCTTTTAATAATACTCCACCATTTGCAAACTCACTTTTTCCCATACATTTTGATGGTGTTGGTGCTAAATCCCTAATTTCTTTTTTTACTCTTCCTTTGTCATCAAACAATTCTTCAGGATGATAACTTTTTAACCATTTTTCTAATAATGGAAGGTTCATTGGATTATCCCTAGTAATTGTTATCGGAACTTGATGAGCTCTAAAACTACCTTCTATTTGTTTTTCTTCTATTTCTTTTGGGCCAGTCCAGCCTTTAGGTGTTGTTAAGACAATCATTGGCCATTCATGGTCTACAGTTGCTCTTCCCTTTAAACCATTAATTTCTTTTACTATTTTGTCTAGAGTTTTTGCCATTTCTTCATGGGCTTTTTGTGTATCTGTAGCAGTAACAAAGTACGGTTTCCATCCATGTCCATAAAAGAAATCTTCTAATTCTTCTTCTGTCATTCGACCAAAAATAGTTGGATTTGAAATTTTATAACCATTTCTATGAAGAATTGGTAATACGTAACCATCTGTTTCTAGATTCAAAAATTTATTAATATTCCATGATGTCGCTAGTGGTCCTGTTTCTGCTTCACCATCTCCAATAACACAGGCAGCAATTAATCCTTTATTATCTAATACAGCACCTGCAGCATGAGCTAGGCTATACCCTAATTCTCCACCTTCATGAATAGATCCTGGAGTTTCTGGAGCAACATGTGAAGATACTCCACCAGGAAAACTAAATTGTTTAAATAATCTTTTTAAACCTAATTCATCTTCAGTAATATTTGGGTAAAATTTTGTGTAAGTTCCATCCACATAGTTATTAGCAATCATTGCTTCTCCACCATGTCCCGGTCCTGATATATAAATCATTTTCAAGTTGTATTTTTTTATTATTCTATTTAAATGCATATAAATAAAATTTTGTCCAGGTGCAGTTCCCCAATGACCTACTACGTTTGGTTTTACATCACTATTTGCTAGTGGTTTTTTTAATAGTGGATTATCTAATAAATATAGTTGTCCTACTGATAGATAATTTAATACACGGAAATATTCGTCCATTAATTTTAATTCTTTTTTTGTAAGTGTTGCCATATTATCTCTCCTATCTTAATCATTATATATCAAAACAATGTATTTTTAAAGACTAAAATAAAAAAGGTATTTCTACCTTTTTTACTTGTTATTATGAT
>CALVVW010000040.1 GCA_944364005.1 uncultured Bacilli bacterium
TTTATCTAATTCCTCTTTTTTTCTCTGATAAGAAAGCTCACTTAGTAAATGACGAGTCTCTAAAATAGCAGAAGAAATAGAGGCATCTAACTGAAAATCTAATACTGTTGCGAAACGAATAGCTCGAAGAATACGTAAAGCATCTTCCTGAAATCTATCATCAGCATCCCCGATTGTACGAATTAACCTACACTCTAAATCATCTCTACCACCTAAAAAGTCAATGACTTCACCATTCTCATCAATACAAATAGCATTAATAGTAAAATCTCTTCTTAATAAATCCTGATATAAATCATCAATATATTGAATCTCTACTGGCTTACGATGATCTTGATAAGAAAACTCTTTTCGAAATGTCGTAATCTCAAAACGAATTCCATATTTATTTACAACAACAGACCCGTAATCCTCTGTAGGTAGAAAACTATCTTCAAATACTTCTTTAATCTCTTTAGGAGTTGCATTAGTACAAACATCAATATCTTGTGATTCTCTACCTAATAAATAATCTCTAACAAAACCACCCACAAGATAAGCTTTATAATCATGAGAAGTAAGTTCTTTTAATAGTTTTAAAGCATTTTCTAACATTCTATCACCATAAATAGTATATCATAATTTGCTCATTATGAAAATTGAAAAAAGAATTAACCTGTAAAAAAAAGAGAACGCCAAATCGTTCTCTAATCTACAATCAATATTAGTTTACAGCATCTTTTAATGCAGAACCAGCTTTGAATGTAACAGCTTTTCTAGCAGCGATTGTAACTGGCTCACCAGTTCTAGGGTTACGACCTTCACGAGCTGCTCTTTCAGATACATCAAATGTTCCGAAACCAACGATTGGAACTTTGTCTCCATTTGCTAAAGCATTTGCAATTGCATTAAAAGTAGCATCAATTGCCTTTGTAGCATCAGCTTTAGTTAATCCAGTATCTTCAGCAACAGCTTCTACTAATTCAACTTTTTTCATTAATATATACCTCCCTAATAATATTAATTAAGCACTTTATGCTTACATATCAAATCTACCATGTTTTTATACAAATTGCAAGAAATATCAACAAATTTTACTTACTTTTACGCAACTGTTCATCGATAGATGTAAGTAATGAAATAATATGACCAATAGCATAGAAAAACAAACAAACTAAGAAAGAAACAAACCAAAAAAACACCATCAAGGAAAAATTAAATTCAGTTGTAGTACATGTACCATAGAAATTAGAACTACTACCACAAGCAGGAAATAAATTTCCCAAAATAATTCCAAAACAGAAACATACTAAAAAGGTAACAATAGCAAATTTTTGATAACCATTAAAAGTATAATGAGACATTTCTTTGGTAATATTTCTTAATTTAGGAAGTTCTTCTTTTTCACGTTCAATCTCTTCAAACATATTCATATTTATTTCCCCCTCTTTTTCTTAGTATCTTTCTTTGCCTTTTTTACTTTTTTATCATCCCGACTATCATCATTAGCAAGATGATCTACTTCTTTCATAACAGAATCAACAGTATCTCCTACCGTATCTTTAATATCATCAACCACTTCATCTAATCTATCTTTTACTTCTTCAACTTTTTCTTTAATTTCATCAATACTTGTAGTAGGATTAATCTTCTTCTCCTTATTATCAACAAAACATCCATATAAATAAATATATCTAGCAAATAAAATCATGAAAAAGGCATCTAAACAAGCAAGTATCGTACCATCTGGTGTTGTCGTTGCAATCAAATCTATTGCAAGAATAAAAACAGTAAAAACAAAGATTGCATAAAAATAAGCATCATTTTTAATTTCATTAAATGGAGAACGGTTTAAATGAAACTCCTTCCATACCCTAGTCCTACGAAAAAGAATATGAAATAAATAGATAAACAACGTAAGATGTAAAAGACATCCAACAAAAGTTTCTAATGAAAATGACTGAAATAAAGTTAAAATTGATGTTATCGCAGTAATAAAGTAAAGTAAGACTAAAAATACATTTAAAAAGTCAAAATATCTTTTCCCTACTCTTGTCTTTAATGCTACAAAATACACTAATACAATTAAATAGACACTATTATGATTAATAATACTACTTAAAATAGCTTGTGTACTAAGATTATTATTAATCGCAAATGATTGACTTAAGATAATAATAATCGCAATTAATGCAATAATAATATTAGTAATAATCCCGGGATTATCATACCATTCAACTTCTACTTGTTTTTTTTCTAATTCCATATCTATCCTCCTAACTATAATGTATTATAACATAAATATAATAACTTTACTGTGAAGAACAACTTTTTCTTTAAAATTTGACAGTCCTATGATATAATACCAGTGAATTGGAGGGGATAGTATGATACCTACTGTAGCTTTAGTGGGAAGACCAAATGTTGGAAAATCAACCCTATTTAATAAAATAGTTGGTAAAAAAATATCAATTATTGAAGATATACCAGGAGTAACTAGAGATAGAATATACCAAGAGACATCTTATAATAATAAAAGATTTTATTTAATAGATACTGGTGGTATTGATGCAAGTAAAATGAAATTTAATGACGAAATAAAAATGCAAGCAGAATTAGCGATTAAAGAAGCAGATATCGTGGTATTTATTGTCGATGGAAAAGAAGGCCTAACAAGTAATGACTTATTAGTAAGAGATATTCTTAGAAAAAGTAAAAAAGAAGTAATTGTAGCAATCAACAAAGTAGATAACAAAGAAGCAAACAATCATATATACGATTTCTATGAACTAGGATTTTCAACTTATATTCCTATTAGTAGTATTCATAATACAGGATATATTGAATTAATGGAAGAAATTACTAAAAATTTCCAAGAACAAGAAGAAAAAGAAGATAGTAGATTAAAATTTTCAATTATCGGACGTCCTAACGTAGGAAAAAGTAGCCTAATGAATGCTTTATTAAATGAAGAACGTGTCGTAGTATCAGATATTGCTGGTACAACACGTGATTCTATCGATTCCGTATTAAAATATCATAATGAAGAATATGTCCTAATCGATACCGCTGGTATGAGAAAAAAAGGAAAAATTTTTGAATCCGTAGAAAAATATAGTCTATTACGTTCTTTAAAAGCAATTGATAGAAGTGATATCTGTCTAGTAGTAATCAATGCCGAAGAAGGAATAAAAGAACACGATAAACATATCGCAGGATATGCCATAGAACGTGGAAAAGGAGTAATCTTTGTAGTAAATAAATGGGATACGGTAAAAGATACCACCATTCCAGAATTTGAAAAACTAATGCGAGCAGAATTTCAATTTGCAACCTATGCACCAGTCGTATATTTATCTGCTCTAACAAAAAAACGAATTCATACACTAATGCCAGAAATTATCAAAGTAGGAGAAAATATTAAAAGAGAAATTCCAACCAGCATCTTAAATAATGTAATATTAGATGCCTATCAATTAAATATTCCTCCTTCCTATAAAGGAAAAAGATTAAAGATATATTTCACATCACAAACAGGAACAAAACCTCCTAAATTTACTTTCCGCGTAAATAATAAAGGATTAATACATTTTTCTTATGAAAGATATCTAGAAAATAAATTAAGAGAAAACTTTGAATTAGAAGGAACACCAATTGTCTTACAATTTAAAAATAGAAACGGAGACGAATAATATGATAATAGGAAATAATGGAGGAAACCAAACAAACGGCTTTACAAAACCATTAGGAAATCACTTTGAAAACAACCAGTTCCAAAACAAAAATCAAAGCTTTGAGCAACAAATGAATCATAACCAGCCCAAAAATATTTTTACACAAGAAATCACAACAAAGCAACATGTAAATCCAACAAGTAAAAATGATATGTATGATAAAACATTAGCTCTTCTTCATGAAAGATTAAGTCAAGGAGTAATCACTTTAGAAGAGTTTAATAGAAAATGTCGAGAACTTGGTAAAAAAAGGCAAAAATAAATCAACTTCGCAAAAAGTTGATTATTTTTTTATCTGAATTTTCGAAGTCTCCTTTTTTCTTCCTTGCATACGTTTTAACATACTAAATACGGTACCTTTAGTAACAGGAACTTCTAATCTACACAACTCACTAGTAGCTTCTTCCAAATCGCTAGCTAGATAGCTAACAGACATTCTTCCCTTAGAATCTAGATACATATTTCTAGGAGTAAAACGAGATGTTCTCTCCATAGTAGCAATCTCAACTGCAGAAATAGATCTAAAAAGTTCTGGATGAATATTCATATATTGATCAATAGTTTTAGCTACTTTATCTTTATGAATACTTAGAGCAAAATCTTTAATAAATACAGGAGAATATCCATATTTTTGATAATGTTCTACCATATCATAAGGAATGTGATTATTATGACAGTGAGCCATTTCTCTAGCAACCAAACTACTAGTTCTTCCCATGGCACCAATAAACTTTCGTCTAATATCTGCAGCCTTATCATCAACTAAAGTACTAGTAGCTTGATCGACATGACTACATAACTTACGATAAAATTTAAAATCCTTCATAGATAAATCAAGACTAGAACAGAACTTACCAATAGATGTATCATCAGAATCAACAAATTTCTTCATAATACGAATTGCTTCTTCTCCATACATATCAATATTCATCTCTAATCTTTCTTGCGATTTTCTTCTATTAGCTTCACTAATTCTCGTTGAAATCCTTTTATCAATAATCTCTCGTCTTTTCTGATATAATTCTAAAACCTCAGGACTGTTTTCATTCATATTCTTAAGTATTTCCCGTATTTTAGATGATTGTAATCCTAATTTTAAAGAGGCATCTTCATAAAATTCCGCCATAGAAGAATAATCACCATTTAAAAATAATGTCATCAACAAACCAGCTTCTTTTGCCTGATTCATGATATCTCTTACTTCCTGATTATACTTATTTTTCTCATCTCTCACAGCTATCTGATTGGTAAGAGTCTGCTCCAACTCTAAAAAAACATCCGCCTCATCAGGCAACTTATAACGAGCAGTAGAAATTAGTTGAAACGCTTGTTTTTCACTATACTCTTGTTTTGAAATATAATCTACTAAAGAACTACCCTCCTTAAGACATAATTCCATATTTTTAACTTCTGGTAAAGCAAGAGCATCCAATCGCTTTTTAATAATACTAGAATAAGACATAAAATAGTCTTTTTTCATAGGATACTTATCTTTCGAAACAAAAGGATTTCTTAAACTTTTCCAATATTCTAAAATATTATCTTCCGTTAATTCTTTTAATGGTGTTTCGCTAAAAAACTTTTCTATATTAGTTATAATTCTTTGACTATTTCTTCTTATATTATCACTATTTTTAATAGAATTACTAAAGAAAGCAGGATTATGTTCATCAATCCAATTACACAATACCCTAACCTTCTCATAATCTTCTTTTTTCACAAAATCTAACAGAAAATAATCTAGAGTATAATCAGTAAGAGATGCTAACTTCTCTGCATAAGGATAAAACCTCTGATATGTATCAACAGAATAAACGTCTTCTTGATGTTGAATCTCTTCTTTAGCAGAAGTAATAGTAGAAGATAATAATTCTTGACCTGATCTTGTTTTCATAAGAGGATCAAAATATCCAGCAATTTGATGATACCATGTAAACGTACAAAACTTAGTATACATAGAAAAATCAAAATCTTTTGTTCCATCATATTTATAAGAAGAAAAATCAAGTGTTCCATCATTCATATAAGAACATAAATCTTTAAATTGAAATGGAAATTGACTCGTACCATATTCATAATATTTAGATCTTACCATACTAGCAAAGTCAACAGATACCGGATTATCATTAACGACGTATTTATCTAATAAATATGACAAATCAGCTTTACTAACAACAAGACCTGTCTCTTCATATTTCTTAATGAAATCTAAAACATCATCAAATTGAAACTTCTCAAGAGAATATCCTGGAACTTGATAAAACTTTTTAGAAAATAAAGTATGCAATAATAGACTAATTTGCTTAAGTTCTTCCTTAGAATATTCATGTTCTGCAATAGAATCAAATGTCTCTTTAGCATATAAATATCTGTTAGCACACTTCTGCGGAAGCTCTAACTTAAAGAAATGACTATATACTTTCATCGCATCATCAAAAGAAACATCACTACTAGCAAAAGGAATATTAGCATCACTATAACGAATGAAAATATCATCTGTTCCCTTGATATTTTTAACAACAGTCATAATCTCTTTCATTTCCATACCTGGAAGATATCTCTCATATAATAAAAAGGAAGAAAGTAACTTAATATCATCAGAAGTAATTTTATAATTAGAGTCTGTAGTAATAGTAGATAATTTATCAAAAATGAAAGAAATATCTAACTTCGAAGTTTTCAAAGCATGACTAGTAAAATCATTTTCTAAATACATGAAATAATTACCATATAATTCTCTAGTTAATGCTTGATATTTATTAGAAGATGAAATTAAATAGGATAAAATTGGTAACATCAAAAACTTAGGAACATTAGTAGGGACTTTCTCTAATCTATGTCGAACAGGAAAATCAAGAAGGACAAGGTCACCCTTTTCCATATCAGCAGTAATAGTATCAAAATAACGATACACTATTGCAAATAATGATCCATCATCCAACTCTTCCGGACTATAATCTATTAACAAATCATTAATATCAAGCGAACTAAATTTTTTCTTATCAAGAATAATTCAAACAGGATTTTTATCCTCTTCAGAAAGGGTATCTAAATACTCTTCTTTATAATTAAAAATCATCTGTTGTAAACGTTTATTAAGAGAACTATAAAATGCTTGCAAATAAAACTCTTTATTCATCTATACCATCCCTTCAATAGTGGACATATTATATCATAAATAGGAAAAATAGTCAAATACGCGCATATACTAACATAGGAGGTTACTATGTTTGGAGATAACTTTTTTAAACGTGTAGAAAATAAAACAAATATCGATAAAAACACTATTTTATCATTAGCTCAGAAGATACAAAATGGTAATATGAAAGATGAAAAAACACTAAGAGAAGTAATAAAAGAAATAAGTACTATGACCGGAAAAGAAGTAACAAAAGAAAAAGAAGACAAAATAATAAATGCTATTATGAAAGATAATGTACCAAAAAATATTGATAAAATGTTCTAAATACCATTATGGTATTTTTCTTATACTAAAATTATGTTAGAATAAAAATAATAAGAGGTGTAGATATGTATTGTTTTAGATGTGGTACTAAAGTATCAGAAAATACAAAATATTGTCCTCATTGTGGTGCAGATGTCTTAGAGGAATTAAAGCGTTATAGTTATGGAGAAAATGAAAATATACCAAAAGAAGAACCAAAAAGAATCAATCAAACCCATAATGACCAGTATTTATATAGCTTAAAGTATAGTTATGGTGATAATGATACACTAATAAGAGCTTATGTAGGAGAAAATTATGAAAAAATAAAGAAAGAGCAATTTTCCTTAGCTACCTTCTTTTTAGGTCCATTATATTTTTTCTATAGAAAGTTATATTTATTTGGAATTATCTATATCATGTTATCAATACTATTTTTTCCAATATTTTTCGTAGTACACGTTTTTATATCTATTGGATTTAAATATATATATTTTAATACCGTGAAAAAAAGAGTAGAAAAAATAAAACTAGAAAACAAAAATATGGATAAAGATACCATACTAAATATTTGCAAAAAAAAGGGTGGTACAAATATTCTCATAGTAATAGTGTTTATAATTCTCATGATAATTGTATTTTCTGTTGCAAATGTATTAGTAACAAAGAATATATCAGTGGATAATAATTATGAAGTAGTAACAGAAACAAGTAACTATTCTCTAGAAAAACTTTCTTACACAATACCAGAAGGATTCGAATATTATGATTATGAGTCTTTAAAGCGCTATAGTCTATTTACCGATAATAATTTCTGTACAATTCGTTTTTCAACAACCAGCTATATTGATTCTTATCCTACCGAAGAAGACTATATGAAAGAAAACGTATATACAGAAGAAGAGGATATTATATTTCCAACAGATACGGTAACGATAGGTAATAGAGATTGGAAACATATGAAAGTACAAAGTACATATAATCTAAACAACATTTATGTATTAAAAACGGAAAAAGAAATCTATGAAATAGAAACACAAGAAGATATTGACGATAATACTTGCACACCATATTTTGATAAAATACTAGCATCAGTTACTTATAAAGAGTAAGAAAAGAGAACAAATCTGTTCTTTTTTTTTGTCTAACATCATAAAGTTAACTGTATAAGGAGAATGTATATGGATAAACAAGAAATTATTAAGAATATTGCCAAAAGAAGCGGTGGAGATATTTATTTAGGTGTCGTAGGAGCAGTAAGAACGGGAAAATCAACTTTTATCAAAAGAATGGTAGAAACATTAATTGTTCCTCATATTGAAGATGAATATGAGCGAAAAAGAGCACTAGATGAAATTCCTCAAAGTGCCGCTGGAAAAACCATCATGACCACAGAACCAAAATTTGTTCCCAATAATACCACAACAATAAAAATCGATGATTTTACCTGTAATATTAGAATGATTGACTGTGTAGGATACATGATAGACAAAGCACAAGGAGCAACTGATGAAAACGGTCCTAGAATGGTAAAAACACCCTGGTATAATGAAGAAATACCATTTATTGAAGCTGCAGAAATTGGTACGGAAAAAGTAATTAAAGATCATTCCACCATTGGTATAGTCATCACTACCGATGGATCAATTGGAGATTTTGAGCGAGGTGACTATGTTGAAGCAGAAACAAGAGTAATAGAAGAATTAAAAAGTATCGGTAAACCATTTATTGTAATATTAAACTCAACACATCCTACTCTACCAGAAACCGTAAGACTAGCAGAATCATTAAAAGAACAACACCAAGTACCAGTACTACCTATTAGTATTGAAGCAATGAACGAAAAAGATATGTATGACATCCTAAGAGAAGCATTATATGAATTCCCAGTATTAGAAGTAAAAGTAAATATGCCAGAATGGATTGCAATATTAAATCCAGACCATCCAGTAAAAGAAAATTATATAAATGCTATCAAAGAAAGTGTCGTAGAAATTGATAAATTAAAAGATATTGAACATATCACAGAACATTTCTTAAATAATGACATGATTGAAAAAGCCTACTTATCAGAAGTAGACCCTTCTACTGGTATTATCACTATCACTTTAACAGCTCCTGCTAATCTCTACAACAAAACATTAACTGACATTATAAAAATAGATGTCAAAAACAAAGCAGATCTACTAGCACTATTTCAAGAGTTTAATACAGCAAAAAAAGAATACGACCAAATTAAATATGCTTTAAAAATGGTAAAACAAACTGGTTACGGTGTCGCCACTCCCGCAATCGAAGACATGAAATTAGATAATCCTGAAATAGTAAAACAAGGCCCAAGATATGGAGTAAAGCTAAAAGCCGTTGCGCCATCTATTCATATGATTAGAGTTGATGTCGAATCTACTTTTGAACCAATCATCGGAAGCGAAATACAAAGTAAAGAACTAATTAACTATCTAACCAAAGACAAAGACAAAAATCCAAAAGAAATATGGAAAAGCGAAATATTTGGTAGAAGTCTAGATTCTATCGTTCAAGAAGGAATCCAATCTAAAATAAACATGATGCCAGATAACATCAGACTAAAACTACAAACAACCCTAACAAAAGTAGTAAATAAAGGCTCTAATAATTTAATTGCTATAGTAATATAAAAAATCCACAATCACTGTGGATTATTTTATTTTAGAAACAAAATCTTGATACTGATTAACTAACTCCTTAGTAGAAAACTGAATCTCATCTCCCTCGATTTTCCAATCACTAGAATGATTTTTTAAAAAATCTAAAACATCTAAACTACCATCGTAAATTTGCTCAACATAAGAAGAAGTGTCTAAAAAATTTTCTTTCAAAGATAACAAATGATCATAAATTCCTTCATAAAACATAGCCTGATTAAATAACTTTTTATAATAAGATGATAAATTACAATCAGAAATATAATTACGAACATAAGACTTATCAAAATATAAAAGAAGCTGAGTAATATCTTGCTGAAAATCAGATTTTCTCTCTTCAATATAAGCTATACTATCTAAAAACTCTGGCCCATCCTTCGAATAATTATCAACTGAAAGTAATTTTTCTAATTTAGAATCATCTCCATAAGCAATAACCTTAGAAGCTTGCTTTGAAAAAGCCTTTAAAAACTTTTCAATATAATCTTCCACCTCTAAATATTGACCTGAAACAGAAGATGTTGGAAAACGATATTTCTTTATATAATTTAGCTTAGTAATCTTCCCAACATCAGTAAACAATTTATCTTCTTGTACTCTACGATTAACAAAAAAATAGCCAAATACAATAATTAAAATCAAAATTATAAAAATGAAACTATAACATAATTTACGTCTAAACGTCATATATCAATCACCATGACACACTATTATAAAAGAAAAACCGAAAAAAAGCAAAATTAAATTTTTTGCCATTTTTTTCTAACCATCTCTAATTCCCTACCATAAACAAAACTACCAAATTCAATAACTGACATAATATCAGAAATATCATCAACATAACAATAGAAATATGTATCATCAAAATAAACAGATACATCTTTAGGTAAAATAAAATAATCTCTCGTTTTAAAATAAATTTTCTCATCAAGATAAACCACAATTCTAAAATCGACAGACTCCCCGTACTCAAATTCTTCCATTTGTAAAATATGAAGAAAGATTCCTATTCTTCGATGTACATAAACTTTTACTTTATAAAAGCCATTTAATAATAAAAGATTTTGAAATTTAGCCAGTAAATCTTTCACTAACTGAATTAAATTATCTTTATTAAGAGTAATATCTTTTAAATATGATGCATTAAAAAACAATAAAAATTGTCCTAAACCAAGACGTTCTATTTTCATATATCCACCTACTGTAATATATGAAAAAAGTCTAAATAACATCACTGCTAATTAGACTTTCAATCTTTCTTACTACTTCCTTTACTCCTAACTTAGTTACACTAGAGAATACAATTAAATCATCTCCAACAACTAAATCCATAGTATCCAAAATATCTTTTAAGTTACTTTCTTTCTTACTACCTCCAACTTTATCTGCCTTAGTTGCAACAACAGTTACTGGTAAATTATAATATTTTAAAAAGTTATACATTAATAAATCATCTTCTGTTGGCTTATGACGAAAATCAATAAGCAAAAACACTCTTTTTAATACTTCTCTTTTTTCTAAATATTCTTCTATCATCATTCCAAATTTGGATTGTGTCTTCTTATCAACAGAAGCATAACCATATCCTGGAACATCTATTAAATAGAAACTATCATTAACAGAATAAAAATTTAAGGTTTGCGTTTTTCCTGGACGAGAAGAGGTATAAGCTAAGTTTTTTCTAGATAAAATTGCATTAATGAAACTACTCTTTCCAACATTACTACGTCCTACTAATAAGAACTCTGGTTTTCCATCTTCAGGATACTGACTTCTCCTTGTAGCAATAATCTCTAAACTAGCATCTTTAATTACCATCTTCTATCACCTCATTATCTAAATTATATTTACTTAAAAGTAAATCTAAATCATGCATTAACTTCATCGCATCATCGAAACTAGCAACTCTAGCGCCCGATGCAAACTTATGTCCCCCTCCATGATACTTTTCTGCTACTTGATTAATAACTGGCCCTCTAGAACGAATAGAGATTCTTATCTGTTTATTCTTAACATCTTCCGTAATAGTAGCCCAGACTAAAACTTCTTTAATAAAGTTAAAGTCATTAATCATATTTCCTGCGGAAGCACTATCAACACCATACTCTTGAATAACATCATTTGTTATTTTTACATATCCTAACCCGTTCTCAGTAACTACCATATTAGAAGAAATGTAACCTTCTAATCGGACTTCACTAAGAGGTCTTAAATAAAGTTTATAATAAGCATTAGAAAGATCAAAAGGATATTTATCCAAATAATAAGAAGTCAAAGCAAAAGTCTCAGAATTACAACTATTAAATAAGAATCGATTAGAATCAGATACTAATCCCATGAATAACAATTCAGAAATACTAGAATTAATAACAAGTTTCGTCTGTAATAAAAACTTCATAATAATCTCACAGGTAGAAGATGCCTTATCATCAATCAATTCTAAATTAGCAAACTCTTCCACAAAAGGATGATGATCGATTTTTATAATATAAGAAAATTGAGAAAAATCAACAGAATCAACACGTCTCTTATCAGGAGTATCCGCAACAATTAATAAAGCATCATGATAATTTTCTAACTTATCTAACTTACCAATATGACTAAACTTAGCACTTCCTGTACCAATAGCGGAAACTTTTTTCTCAGGGAAATTTAACTTAATAACATCCCGAAGAGCAAGTTGACTACATAACGCATCTGGATCAACACCAATATGTCTAGCAATCACAATAGTATCATACTGTTTAATTGCTTTTAATATTTTTTTATACATAAAATCTTCCTATCTATCAATTAAATGTAGTGTATCTTTAGCAATCATTAACTCTTCATCTGTTGGAATAACATAAACTAAAACATCAGAATCATCGGTACTAATCTTAACCATTTCTCCACGTTTATTATTAAGTTCAACATCAATCTTAATACCTAAGCAAGCTAACTCTTCACAAATCTGTCTACGAACAGGAATACTATTTTCACCAACTCCAGCGGTAAATACAATAATATCAGCACCACCAAGTAACACATAGTATTGAGCAATATAGTCAACTACACGACGAACATATTTATCACGAGCAACAATAGCCTTTTCATCTTGTTCATCACAACGAGCTAAAATATCACGCATATCACTACTATATTCACTCATTCCTAAAAGGCCACTACGTTTATTTAAATCATCAATAATTTCACTAGCATTCTTTCCTTCTTGTTCCATAACATAAGGAATAATAGATGGATCAATATCTCCAGAACGAGTTCCCATCATAATACCAGCAAGTGGTGTAAATCCCATGGAAGTATCAATACACTTACCATCTTTAATAGCAGTAATAGAACCACCATTACCAATATGACAACTAATTAAACGGAACTCATCCTTACCAAGTATTTGCTTAACACACTCAGCAATATAACGATGAGAAGTACCATGAGCACCATATTTACGAACACCATAGTCTTCATACCATGAATAAGGAACAGGATATAAATAAGTTGTTTTATCCATAGTCTGATGAAAAGCAGTATCAAATACAGCAACCATAGGCACATTAGGTAACACTTTTCTAAAAGCTTCAATACCTAACATATTAGCTGGATTATGAAGTGGTGCAAAACCTTTAATAGCTTCAAGCTTCTCCATAACATCATCATTAATCAAAACAGATTCTTTAAAAACATCCTTTCCTTGAACAATACGATGTCCTACACCATGAATCTCATCTAAAGATGAAATAATATTTAAATCTGTAAGCTTATCAAGTAAAATATTAACCGCATCAACATGAGTAGGAAGTTCTACTTCTTGAGTAATCTTCTCCCCATGAAATTTAATAGTATAACGACTTCCATCAATACCAATACGTTCAAATAACCCGCTAGCAATAACAGATTCATCATTCATATCAAATAAACTAAATTTTAAGGAACTACTTCCTGCATTAATAGAAATTATTTTCATTAACATCCCTCTTTCTATAACCTATAAACATTATACTACAAAGAAATTATTTTTCAAAGAAAAATATAGCCCTGAAAAAATGAGACATAAAATTATCTTCGATGTAAATATTTCACCTTACTATTAGTAGATTCCTTATCAACATAAAAGATTTCACTACCTTCTCCATCAGAATATAATAGTCCTGAAACATTATCTAAAGAGGAAAAAGCACTACTATCACTACAAGTTACATTATCCAAAGTAACGATAGAAAAATCAGGAACTTGAAACATAGTATCTGTACCAATATCTAAATTACAATAAGAATCATCTTCACTAATGTTAATTTCTAACTCAGGATTATCCCCAGTAATCTCCACCGTACCTAATGTAAAATCTTGCTCATCAACAATAGAGGAAAACTCTAAATTAACTTCATCCACTCTATCATTTAGTAAAACAGAAATATCTATAGGAGACTCATCACTACTATAATAATAATTTAAATTAACTCTCTTAGTACATAGTGACGGTATAAAACTAGATAAATTATTGTTACCATCATAAAAATTAGTAGAAAAAGTACCAAATCTTTTCTCCTCATCACTCAAATAAGAAACAATATCCGTACCATCATCAGAAACAAAAATATCAGAATAATATAAATTTTGATAATCCAAAAACTCTCCTAAACTATCATTAAAAGAAACATCAGAAAAAGAAATATTAGAATATCCGTCATTTAAAACTCCTAAATAATCAAAATTATCTTTCATACTAGAAAACTCTATTTCTGAAATACCACTTAAATCTAATCTAGAAAAATCAATTTCTTCTCCAAGACCTACTAATCGTAAAGACTCAATTTCTGCATATTGATTGTTAAGTAATCGATTAAGGACATCATAACTATCATCTGACAAAACATATTTAATATCACTATCCTTCTTCAAAATACATAACCTGTCATTTTCGATAGAAAAAGAAAGACCATCTTCATCAGACAATTCGTCAATTAACTTAGTAGGATTATTCTTAGCAGCATCATAAGTAGAACAAGCAGCTTCTATTGAAGACATTAAAACACTAGCAAGACAAAAACCTGCCATAAAATTTAAGATATGTTTCTGATTCATAACCATTCCCCCTATTATTTATTTATTGTGTACAAATAGAATAAGTATCTCTAGCAATCATTAATTCTTCATCTGTTGCTAAAACATATACTGGAATAGAAGATTTCTCAGTCGAAATAATACCCTCTACACCTTTACGAACAATAGTTTCTCTATTTTTTTCTTCATCTAACATAACACCTAATGGAGCTAGTTTTTTCAAAACTTCTGCACGAATAATATCATCATTTTCTCCACCACCAGCAGTAAAACAAATTGCATCCACTACTCCACCAAGTTTAACATAATATTTAGCAATATAATCAACAATTTTATTAGTATACATATCAATAGCTAAAACAACTTTTTGCTCATTAGCAAGATAAGCACGGTCAATGTCTCTTAAATCGCTCATACCAGCAATTCCTTGTAAACCACTATCAAAATTAAGTTTTTTCTCAACCCAGTCTAAACTGCGTTCTTCTTTTTTCATAACGTAATTAATTAAAGAATAATCAATATCACCAGAGCGTGTTCCCATCATGATACCAGCATTTGGAGTAAATCCCATAGAAGTATCAATAGATTTTCCCTCCTTAACAGCGGTAACACTACCACCACTACCAATATGGCAAATAATTAAATTAGGTACATGTCCTAACATATCAGTCATTTTCTCAGTAATAAACTTATGACTTAGTCCATGAAAACCATATTTTCTAACATC
>CALVVW010000041.1 GCA_944364005.1 uncultured Bacilli bacterium
GCTTATTCTTTACTAAAATATGAAAGTGGATCTCATAGAGTACAAAGAGTACCAGTAACAGAAGCAAATGGAAGACTACAAACATCAACAGCAACGGTTCTAGTTATGCCAGAAGCAGATGAAGATATTGAAATTGAAATCAATCCAAGTGATTTAAGAATAGATATTTATCGTTCTAGTGGATGTGGAGGACAAGGAGTAAACACGACAGATTCAGCAGTAAGAATTACTCACTTACCAACAAATACTGTAGTAACTTGTCAGAATGAAAGAAGTCAAATTCAAAATAAAGAACAAGCAATGAAAGTATTAAAAACAAGACTTTATGAAATGCAATTAAGAGAACAACAAGAAGCAGCGGGAGCAGAAAGAAGAAGTAAAATTGGAACAGGTGACCGTGCCGAAAAAATAAGAACTTACAATTATCCACAAAATAGGGTAACAGACCATAGAATAGGATTTACTACGAAAAATTTAGACCGTGTAATGGATGGAGACTTAGATGATGTAATTAATGCGTTAATCCAAGAAGACCAAAAAAGAAAATTAAGAGGAGAAACAGAAGAGGTATGACAGTAGAAAATCTTCTGTTTTTTGCTAAAGAACACATTCATTCAGACCATGCTAAGATATTAATTGCAGAACTATTAAACTGTAATCCATTAGAACTTTTAAATCATCTAAACGATGAAGTAAGTAACGAAAAAGTAGAACTATTAAAAAAAGAAATCAAAGCCTTAGAAGAAAATAAACCATTACAATATGTACTAGGTCATATTAATTTTTATGGTAATGACTTCTACATTGATAAGAGAGTATTAATTCCTAGATTTGAAACAGAAGAACTTGTGGAAAACACTATAAAATATATAAATGAGTTTTTCACAAATCCTGTGGATATTATTGATTTAGGAACAGGAAGTGGAGTAATAGGTTTAACATTAGAAAAAAAAGTATCCACAAATTCTGTGGATTTAATAGATGTTAGTAAAGATGCCTTAGAAGTTACTAACATAAACTGTGGAAAGTTAAATTCAAAAGCAAATATCATTGAAAGTGATATGTTTTCAGCTGTGAATAAAAAATATGATGTTATTATTAGTAATCC
Source organism: uncultured Bacilli bacterium (assembly GCA_944364005.1). Next base: position 1,109 of record CALVVW010000041.1, read on the forward strand.
ACCATATATTAAAACAGATGAAGAAATAGAAGATATCGTAAAAAATAATGAACCACATCTAGCTTTATATGCTGGAAAAGAAGGACTAGACTGTTATCAAAAAATATTAGAAAATATTACTCCACATATGAAAGAAAAATGTCTAATAGCTTTTGAAATAGGTATGACTCAAAAAGATGATATAGAAGCATTAATAAAAAAGTATTTAAAAGATGTAACAGTAGAATCAAAAAAAGATCTATCTGGAAAAGATAGAATGATATTTATAAGAAAAGGTTTTTAAAAAAATAAAAAAAGTTGTATAAAAAACAAAACTTCCTCTCATTATGTAATTGAAAGAGAGGAATGACAATGAAAAAATTAGTCATTATTTTAGCAATCGTAGTTACCATATTAGCAATTAATAAAGAAGAAAAAATAACAATACCAAAAGATGCGATTCGTTTTAGAGTAATAGCAAACAGTAATGAAGAACAAGACCAAACGCTAAAGAAGAAAGTAGTAGACAATTTAAATGGCGAAATTAGAAAATTAACAGTATTAGATAATACATTAGAAGATTCTAGAAAAAATATTAAAAATAAAATTCCACAATTTTCAAAGGTAGTAAAAGAAACACTAGATAAAAATCAAAGTAATCAAAGTTTTACCATAGACTATGGAATGAATTACTTTCCAGAAAAAGAATATAAAGGAGTAGTTTATGAAGAAGGAGAGTATGAATCTCTAGTAATTACTTTAGGAAATGGTCTAGGAGAAAACTTCTGGTGTGTATTATTTCCACCATTATGTCTATTAGATACTGAAGAAGAACCGGAAGATGTGGAATATACATCTTTTGTAAAAGAATTAATTGATAAGTATTTTTAATACAAATAATAAATAAAATATATAAGGTGAGAAAAATGAGTGATAACCTTATATATTTTTTTATGGCAATAGGATTAAGTATGGATGCATTCTCCTTAGCACTAGCATACGGAACAACAAAAATTAATTTAAGAAAGAAAATAATATTAAGTCTTACCGTAGGTATATTTCATTATATAATGCCACATTTAGGAGCATTACTAGGAAACGAATTATTATTAAATTACATTGCCAAAGCAAATTATCTAGTAGGGATTATCTTTTTAATTCTAGCAATAGAAATGTTTTTATCAAGAAATGATGAAAAAAAAGGAGCAATTACCAATCTTCTATCGATAATTATCTTTGCTTTTACAGTAAGTATAGATAGTTTTTCAGTAGGAATAGCCTTATCACTAACTTCAAAAACAATTATTACAGCCTGCCTTATTTTTGCCTTAACGAGTATGTCTTTTACATTCTTAGGAATAAATCTCGGAAATAAAATAGCAACAAAATTTGAAAAAAAGTCAGAATATATTGGTATCATCATATTAATTCTTCTAGGGTTAAAATATTTGTTTTTATAACTAGAATGAAGATATAAAATATGATAGAATAAAAATAAATAATAGAAGGAGAGTATAATGAAAAAGAATATTGCAATTATTATATTACTATTAGCAGTAATAGGTTCGGTAGGATATATAGGATATGATAAAATTTATCTAGAAAAGAATACACCGAAAGAAGAAAAAGAACCAGAACAAGAAGAAATTCCTGAAGAAGAGACTATCAATGCAAACAGTACATTTGTAGAAGATTTAATAGGAAGATATGATTATTATTTTATTAGTGATATGAACTTAGAAAATATGCTATATAAGAGCGATAATACAAACGCATCTAGCTTAACAGAAGATTTTATAAAACAAACTGCAACATATGCATATTATGCCATTCCAAGAGGTTTAAGTACTACTTGGCAACAAACGTATAGTTTTACAAGCGAAGATTTACAAAAGCAAATAAGAAAATTATATGGTCCAGAAGTAACAGTAACGGATGGTACTTTTGAAATGGACTGTGGAACATATGATTTTAATGCAGAAAATAGTACATATACCAGAAATGAAGGCTCTGGCTGTGGAGGAACAGGAACAAGCTACCTTACGAGAAAAATAATCTCAGCAGAAAAAGAAAATGAGAATCTTAGAATAGTTGCTGCTGTTGCCAGAGTAGATATGGGAAATAATCAAATATTAAATATGAATGACCAACCAATCACAGGATTAACAACTGAAAATTTTAATATTAATAATGTAGTAGAGCAACTAGACCAATTTACATATCAATTTAAATATGATAAAGAAAATAATAATTATTACTTAAATTCTATTACAAAAACAAAGTAAGATAAGTAAGTTCTTACTTTTTTCTTTTGACAAACAGGGTAATATTGCTTATGATATATATGAAAGGTGGCGTAATATGTTAGTTAATTTTAATGAAATGTTAATGAATGCAAAAAAGGGGAAATATGCAGTTCCTCATCTTAATATAAATAACTTAGAATGGACAAAGTATATTTTAGAAAAATGTAATGAATTACAAGTACCAGTAATACTAGGAGTTAGTGAAGGTGCAGCAAAATACATGGGAGGGTATGATGCTGTTGTTGGAATGGTAAAAGGTCTTATGAAAGACTTAAATATTACAATTCCAGTATGTCTACATGTGGATCATGGTAGTACAAAAGAAGCTTGCATCAAAGCAATTGATGCTGGTTTTACATCTGTAATGATTGATGCATCACGTCATGAATTAGAAGAAAATATACGAATCACTAAAGAAGTAGTAGATTATGCTCATGAAAGAGGGGTAAGTGTAGAAGCTGAAGTTGGTCATATTGGTGGAACAGAAGATAATATTACATCAAGTGCGACAAATGCAACTCTAGATGATTGTTTAACTTTATATAAAAATACTGGAATTGATTCTCTAGCACCAGCTTTAGGAAGTGTACACGGTTTTTATAAAGGGGAACCAAACCTAGATTTTGAAACGATGGAAATTATAAATGAAAACTTACCAATACCTTTAGTTTTACATGGCGGAACAGGAATACCAGATGATAAGATAAGAAAAGCAATTTCTTGTGGAATATCAAAAATTAATATTAATACCGAATTACAATCTGTTTGGAGTAAAGCTGTAAGAAAGTTTTTAGAAGAAAACAAAGAAGTGTATGATCCAAGAAAAATTATCGGTAGCGGAGAAGCTGCAATGAAAAATAGAATAGCTGAAATAGTAACTCTATTTGGGACAAAGCTATAAAATATAGTAAAGCCGATAGGAGGTAAAATATGAAAATCATGGAGATAGAAGGAAATAGGGAATTAAACGGAACTATCAGAATTTCTGGTGCCAAAAATGCGACAGTTGCCCTAATTCCTGCTGCAATATTAACGGATGAGGAAGCAACAATTTGTAATATTCCTGAAATTACTGATACGGAAGCATTATGTGATATTTTAAAAGAATTAAATGTAGATGTAAAAAGGGCAAGTGAAAGTATCATTATCAATCCTAAAAATATGCAAAATATAGAAATAGACGAAAAGTATTCAAAAAAATTACGCGCATCATATTATTTCATGGGAGCACTATTAGGAAAATATAAAAAGGCTGTATTATATTTTCCCGGAGGTTGTTCAATAGGAGCAAGGCCAATCGACCTTCACTTAAAAGGATTTGAAGCCCTAGGTGCAACCGTAACCAATGAAAAAAATAAATATATTGTAGAAGCAAAAGAATTAAAGGGAGCAAATATTTATTTGGATATTGCATCAGTCGGAGCAACAATAAATATTATGTTAGCTGCAGTAAAAGCCAAAGGAACAACAATAATAGATAATGCCGCAAAAGAACCAGAGATTGTAAATGTTGCAACATTTTTAAATAACATGGGAGCTCGTATTAGTGGAGCTGGAACTTCTACAATAAAAATAGAAGGAGTAGATTACCTACATCAATGTTTTCATGAAGTAATACCAGATAGGATTGAAGCTGGAACATACATTATTATTGGAGCCTTATGTGGAAAAAATATAAAAGTGGATAATATTATTCCAGAACATATAGACTCTCTACTTTCCAAATTAGAAGAAATTGGAACAGATGTAGAGGTAGGAACGGATTATGTATTAATATCAAAAGCAGATCATTATAAACCAACTAACATAAAAACGTTAGTATACCCTGGATTTCCAACCGATCTGCAACAACCATTTTCAGTATTATTAACGCAATGTGAAGGAAAATCCAAAGTAACAGAGACAATCTTTGAAAATAGATTTATGCATATTCCATATTTAAAGGATTTAGGTGCAGATGTAACGGTAAAAAACCAAACTGCAACAATCATTGGACCAAGTAAATTAAAAGGTACTTCTGTAGTTGCAACCGACTTAAGAGCGGGAGCTTCTATGGTAGCAGCAGGACTTTTAGCAGAAGGAAAAACAACTATTACCAATGCAGAACATATATTAAGAGGATATGAACAAATCGTAGAAAAACTAACAGGTGTTGGTGCTAAAATTAGTATTAAAGAAATATAATGAAATAGTTATATTTCTTTTTTTATTAGGGAGGCACTATGATAAAAAAGCACTATAAATTAATTGTTTTTTTCTTAATAATTTTCCTAATTTTCTTAATATATAAAACAAATCATAATCATTATTTTAATTATACATCTTTAGGAGATGGATATGCTTTAGGTATTAATTCATATGGAGAAATTGATTATGGATATAGTGATTTTATTAAAGACAGACTTCAAAAGGAAAAAAAATTAAAATTATATATAAAAGATTTTTCAGATAAAAATCAGTCCATAGAACATTTATATGAATCAATAGTAACTAATGAAAAAATAACAGTAAATAACACAGAAAAAAATATAAAACAAGTATTAAGAGAATCAGACTTATTAACGGTGACAGTAGGATTAAATGATTTAGTGTACCATATCGCAATTACACCAAATATAAATGAATATGAAGTAAATGAAATTATGAATAACATAGAAAATGATTTAGAAAAGCTAATAGATGAAATAAAAAAATATTATCCAAAAAAAATTTATATTATAGGATATCCAGAAATACCAATACAAAATATGTATATAAGAGAAGGTATAAAAAAATTAAATACAATTTGTGAAGAATTAGAAGGAATAACATATGTTTCTACTACTAAAATAATAACATCAAAAGATTTTTTAAATCCAAATAGTATATTTCCTAGTAAAGAAGCTTACAAGAAAATTTCAAAAGAAGTAATAAAAAAACTTGCAAAAGAAAAAAATAATTGATATACTAATAACGCTATTGAATTACTATGACGAAAAAAGTCATGGCGGAAGGAGAGATAATATGAAAAAAGGAATACATCCAGAAGTAAAAGATTGTACAGTAACTTGTGCATGTGGAGAAACTTTTACTTGTAAATCAACAAAAGATAGTATCAGTGTTGAAGTATGTTCTAAATGTCATCCATTCTATACTGGAAAACAAAGTAGAGCATCTCGTGCTGGACGTGTTGATAAATTCAACAAAAAATATGGATTTGATAAACAAGAATCAGCAGAATAATTTATTAAAGGAAACCTGTGAAAACAGGTTTTTCTTTTTTTGGAATAACAAAAAGTTATACTTGTAATAACAAATTAATATTTTTCCTTATTCGTTTAAGAAAATATAATAAATGAAAAAGGAGAGATAAAATGAAAAATATAGGAATTTTTACCCATAAGGGATGTGACTTGGATGCATTATGTAGCACAGAGTCTATGGCAAAATTAATAGAAGAAAATTATCCAAACGTAGAGGTAATAGCTATAATACAGGATAGTTTTTTAAGAGAAAAAATGAAAGGGAGTAGAAAATTTATATCTTTAGAAGAAGCAAGAAATATACAACTAGATTATGCGTTAGTGTGTGATGTGAATGAATACGATAGAGTCTATGGAATAGAGTTAATAGAAACAGTACCAATAGAAAACAGATATCAAATAGATCATCATGATGGTAATAGAGTGGAACTAGAAATACCAAACAAAAATAAAATAATAGAACCAAAAGCCGCAGCGACTTGCCAAATAATTACTGAAAAAATAAATGAAAAACAAATACCAATTTCAAAAGATATGGCCTATAATTTATATTTAGGGATAGCATCAGATACTTCAGGATTTAAGTATGGAGTAACCGAAAAAACAATAGAAATGGTAGAAAAATTACCATTAACAAAAGAAGAAAAAGAAGCTGCTTTAAAAAATATGACAGAGCTAACAGAACAACAAAAGAATCTTCTAGAAAAGATTGAAGAAGAAGTACAAACAGAGGGACTAAAAATTTACAAGTTAATAGAACCAATAGAAAGTGGAGACATTACTCCATTAGTAAATGCAAACCAATTTCAAGAGAAAATTGCCGCAACAGAAGAAAATCCAGTAAGCTGCTTTATCATTGGAATCGGAAATAACTATTTTATAAAATTGAGAAAACTTCCAGAGTGCAATATCGATATCGTTTCAATTGCTACCAAATGTAATGGTGGTGGCCATGAAACAAGATGCGCTGGAAGATTCTATAATGATACTTATAAAAATGTTTTAGCAACCATAATCACAGAATATCAACAAGAAAAAGACAAAGTAGAACGAGCATCTATTCATCAAAAGAAAAAACAAGTAGGAGAAGTAAATCCTAAATAACAAAAAGACTACAGTAATGTAGTTATTTTTTTTATATCCACAGTTTATGTGGATAAAAAATAAAGCAATAAAAATATCCACCACTTTTGTGGAAAGAAAATAGCTAATTTTTTATAGTGATAACAATTCACAAAAATTGTGGAAAATAGTGATGATAAATTATAAAATAAATTAAAAAAGAACATATTAAGTGTTATAATAACATTAGGGCGAATTAATTATGAAAGAATTAGAAGAAATGACTTTACAAGAATTACAAAAAATAAATAATATCCATGATTTAGAAGAATATTTTATGATACTAAAAGAAATACAAGATAATAGAATTAGTAAAAAAATTGTGGAAAGTTTATACGGAAAGCCAATAGAACTCATTTATCGTGAAATAAGAAAAGAAGAAGAAAAGATGAGAAGCCATTCTTTTTTTCCTGGAGATTTAGTTTTGGTATATCCTAATATAAAAGAACAAAAAAGCAAAAGCTTTCAAACATGCGATTTTTCAGGAGCAATTATTTCGCCAGGAACCTTATATGTAAGTTATAGACCGTTATTAGAAAATTTAACTACAAAGGAAAGTTTCGTGTTAAAAAGAACCATACATGTAGAAATAGGGTATATGTATAATTTACCTACAGCAATAGATGAATTGGAATCTTTAGAGCAAAATATGATATTAGAAACACCGGATTCAGAAATAGATTTTAATCATTTAAACAATCAAATGGGAGGATGTCTTTTATTACAAAAATTAAAAAAAGAAAGAAGGAAAACATATGATAAAAATAGGAATTGCTAGTGACCACAGAGGTTATATTTTAAAAGAACAAATTATTGATAGATTAGTAGATAAATATGATATTACAGATTGTGGAACAACGTCTAGTGAATCTGTGGATTATCCAGATTATGCTTTTAAATTAGGAAATTTAGTAGCAGATAAAGATGTGGATTTTGGTATTGCCATCTGTGGAAGTGGAATAGGAATCAGTATTGCTTGTAATAAAGTAAAAGGAGTTCGTTGTGCAAAAGTAGATAATCTAGAAGAAGTAATTGCTACAAGAAATGACAATGATTCAAATATTATTGCTTTTGGTGAAAAAATGCCATTAGATAAAGCCTTAGAATTAATTGAAAAATTTATAACTACGCCAGCATCACAAGAAGAAAAACATAAACGCCGAAGAGAAAAAATAAAAGAATATGAGGAAGAACACCAATGCATGGAAAAATAATTTTATATATTTTTGTAACAATTCTTGTCATCTGGGCAATGGATTCTGTTAATATTAATCAAATTTTTAAAAAAAATCACATAATGCAAGCTAGAGTTTTCTACTTCTTATTAGGAATATCACTAATTTATTTAGTAACTAACTTTTTAATGGATTTATTTACTTCAACAAAATTTTTCTAAAAGAAGTATAAATCTTTTTTTTTGGTTAAAACTTATAATGAGGTGAAAAAAATGAGAAGAAGAAAATTAAAACCATATGTATTACCAACACTTATGATAATTGCAATCATTGGTGTAATCTTTGGTACAGCAATGCTTAGTAATAGTCTAAAAGATAAAGATACTTATGAAGAACCAACAAGCTATGTGAATGATACTATTCTAGAAGAGGATCAAGCAGTAATTAACGAAACAGCAAAAATGATAAATCCATATACAGATACAACAGTAACAATAGGTAAGAACTACTATGACTACAAAGCAGATGCTGAAACACAAGAAAAATCAATTATATATCATGATAATACGTATTTGCAAAATTCTGGTACAGATTTTATTAGTCAAAACACATTTGATGTAGTAGCAGTATTGGATGGAAGTGTGACTGATGTAAAAGAAGATGATACTCTAGGAAAAGTAGTAGAAATAAAACATGATAATGGATATGTAAGTATTTATCAAAGTCTATCAGAAGTAAGTGTAAAAAAAGGAGATATTATCACGCAAGGACAAGTAATTGGTAAAAGTGGTACAAATGAATTAGATAAAGATATTGGCAATCATCTACATTTTGAATTATATGTAAATGGTCAAGTAGTTGATCCTACACTTTATCTAAACAAAGAATTAGAAATTTCAGAAAATAAAGAGTAGTACACTCTTTTTTTCATAATCTCAAAAAATATTCATATATTCTATTATAAAACAAGAATTTTATGATAAAATATTAATGACAGAAAAGGAAGTGACATATATGTGGGCAAAAGATATTGGAATTGATTTAGGAACAGCAAATGTTTTAATATACATAAAAGGTCAAGGAATTGTATTAAATGAACCTAGTATTGTCGCAATAGATACAGATTCTAAAAGCGTAATTGCAGTCGGTACAGAAGCAAATGAAATGTTAGGAAGAACGCCAGGAAAAGTAAAAGCAATAAAGCCAATGAAAGATGGAGTCATTGCCGACTTTGAAATAACAGAGATTATGTTAAATTCTTTTATTAAGAAAATCAAAGCAAAAAAACTTTTTTCAAGACCTAGAATTTTAATTTGTTGTCCTACAAATATTACACCAGTAGAAAAAAATGCAATCAAAGAAGCAGCAGAAAGAACTGGTGCTAGAAAAGTATATATTGAAGAAGAACCAAAAGTAGCCGCAATTGGCGCTGGAATGGATATTTCCAAGCCGACGGCAAACATGGTCATTGATATTGGCGGGGGAACCACGGATATAGCCATTCTTTCTTTAAATGATATTGTATCATCTACATCAGTAAGAATCGCAGGTAATGTTTTTGACCAAGATATTATAAAGTATATTAGAGAAAAATATAAATTGTTAATTGGTGAAAGAACCGCAGAAGATATAAAAATTAATTTTGCTAATATTTTTGATCCTAATAAAAAAGAAAAAGTAGAAGTTCGAGGTAGAAATTTAATTACAGGACTACCACAAGAAATAGAAATTAATCAAGAAGAAACAAAAGAAGCATTATCAGAAAGCCTAGAAAAAATTATAAAAGCAACTACAAATGTACTAGAACAAACACCTCCAGAGTTAGCTGGAGATATTGTAGAAAAGGGAATTGTTCTAACAGGAGGAGGAGCAATGTTAAAAGGACTACCAGAATTATTAGAAAAAGAGTTAAAAGTTCCTATCTTAATTGCCGAGTCTCCATTAACATGTGTTGCGGAAGGAACAGGAACATTACTAGATAATATTTCCTTATTAGAAGAAGACCAATAAAATTGGTTTTTTTCTTTTCTATTAAAAATAATTTTGATATAATTTTAATAGGAAGTGACGTAAATGAAAGAACAAATTCTTGATGCAAGTAAAATAGTTTTAATTACTTTTATATTTACTGCAGCAATTATACCCGTAATTAAGAGAATCGCAATTCATGTAGGTGCCGTCGACGTACCGCGAGCCGATGAAGGCCATAGGCATATTCATAAAAAAACAATGCCGATGCTAGGTGGTGTAGGAATATTTTTAGGATTTCTATTTGGATATATGTTATTTGGTGAACAGAGTATTAGGATGAATTCAATATTGATTGGAAGTTTTATAATTATTTTAACAGGAATTATGGATGACATAAAACCGATTCGGGCATATCAAAAATTGATAGGTCATTTAATAGCGGCAAGTATTATTGTGTTTTATGGAGGGATAACCTTAGACAACATTACAGCATTTGGTTTTTCATTTAACTTTGGCATATTAGCTCCTTTTATTACAATACTATTTATAGTAGCATGTACAAACATTATAAATTTAATTGATGGAGTAGATGGCCTTAGTGGAGGAATTTGTTCTATATTCTTCTTAACAATAGGAATTATAGGATTTTATCAAGGCAGAAGTGGAAGCCTTGTTATGATATTAACATTTATTATGTTAGGATCAACATTAGGATTTCTATTACACAATTTTTATCCTGCGAAGATATTTGCTGGTGACTGTGCAACATTTATGGGATTCATTATATCAATAATTACATTATTAGAATTTAAAGGCCCTGCCTTAACATCTTTTTTTGTACCAATTATGATATTAGGAATACCAATATTAGATACATTATTTGCAATAATTAGAAGATTGTTGAAAGGACAACCTCCTTTTAAAGCTGATAAACAACACTTACATCATCAGCTATTAGGAATGAACTTTTCACAAAGAACGACAGTTTTAATTATATATGGTATTAATCTATTATTTGCAGCAGCATCAATTCTTTATACAATTAAAGATCCAGTTTTAGGAAAAATAATATATATTGTAATATTTATTATTGTATTATGGTTTGTGTTACATACGACGATTATTTCTGATAAAACACCGACAAGGACAAAAAAAATAGAAGAGAAAATATCCATTTTCAGGAAGAAAAAATCCTAAAACAAACGAAACTGCTGACCTCAGCAGTTTTTCTTTAGATATAAATTGGAAAAATTTGGAAATAAAAGAAGGAGTAATAGATATGATTAATTTTATAATTTGCGAAGATGAACCAGAATTATTAAATATGTATCAACAACAAATAGATAAATTTATGATGAAATATGATATAGATTATACCTGTTATACTTTTGACCGATATAATAACAAATGGAAAAGAATGATTAAATCTGTAGTTGGTTTTAAAATATATTTATTAGATATAAAAACAGAGGAAGGATCAGGAATAGATGCAGCAAGAATGATAAGAGAAGAATATGATGATTGGGTATCTATGATAATTATAATATCAGGCCATCCTGAATACAGATATGAAGCATTAGGAAAAAGATTAATGCTAGTAGACTTTATTAATAAATTAGAACATCCAGAACAAAAATTACAAGATGCATTATTAATATGTATGAAAAATTATGATAACAAATATAAAACGTTAAGATATAAATATAAAAGTACAGCATATAATATTGAATTTAGAAGTATTATTAAAATAGAAAGAGAACAAGGAAGCAAAAGATGTATCATTTATACTGATGAAGGAAAATATTTTATACAAGAATCGTTAAATGATTTGTTAAAGAAGCTAGACAAAAGATTTTTCAAATGCAGTAGAGGAGTAGCAATAAATATTGAAAAAGTAGAAAGTTATAACTTTAAAGAAAATATAGCAAAACTTAAAAATAAAGAAGAATTCAAAGACGTATCTAGAGAAAAAAGAAGGGAGATGTTTAATCGTGTTAGAGGTATTCGTTAATTTTATAAACTGTACTATAACGGCAATATTAGGGTTTTACATTATTAAAAAAATAACGAAGATAAATATAAAATTTTTATCATTAAGAACGTTGATATGGCTGTCAGGACAAATATTGATGACAACATATTTACAACAATCACAGTATCTAGGAATTCATACATTGATTATTTATTGTATTAATATTTTAGTGTATAAGCACATATTTAACATAACTTTAAATGAATCAGTAATCGCAAATGTATTAGTGATTTCCTTAATTTTTATAAGTGATATTGTAGTATATATTATTGTAAGTTTTGTATTAACTACAAATAGATCACTAATAGAATTTCCAGTGGTTTTTTTGACCAATGTATTAATTAGTATTTTTACAATATTAATATTTAATATTAAAGTTTTAAGAGACAGAATTCAAGATTTTTATCAAGGAATTAAAAATAAATCAATGATTTCTAATATTATATTTTTCCTTTTAGTAATATTAATAATCGCAATACTTGTATATAATTTATCTGTTAATACAAAAGAAATTAGAGAAAGTTTAAGTAATTTATGTGTTGGAATAATTTTAACAATTTTAATAATTGTATTTATAAATAGTAAAAATAATTATAATAAATTAAGTGATGAATATGATAGTTTATTTAATTATGTACAAACTTTTGAAGATTGGATTGAAAAAGAACAACTAAACCGTCATGAGTATAAAAATCAGTTAGCAGTCCTAAGATGTTTAACAAAAGAAAAGAAAGTAAAAGAAAAAATTGATGAGATATTAGAAGATAATATTAATATAGAAGGTCAAATAATAAATCAGTTAAAACAACTACCAAAAGGTGGAATAAAAGGACTAATGTATTATAAATCTGCAATTGCTCAAAAAAATAAAATAAATTTAACAACTGAGGTAAGTATAGAAAATAAAGGTATATTAACAAAACTAACAGAAAAAGAAATTAAGGTCCTATGTAAATTAATAGGGATATATTTTGATAATGCAATAGAAGCAGCAATAGAAAGTAGAAAGAAAATTGTTTCAATAGAAATATATGAATTGAAAGATAAAGTAAGTATTGTTTTCTCAAATACTTTTAAAAAGCATCGTAATATAAAAGATAGAAATAAAAAAGGTGTCTCATCAAAAGGAAAAGGTAGAGGAAATGGGCTATATTTTGCGCAAAAACTCATTAAAGATAATTCGTGGATTGAGGAAAAACAAGACATTATTGATAATTATTATATACAACAATTAAACATATATAAGTGATGAGTTTAAAAAGTATGATTTATTCTCAATACAAATATTAAATACTCAAAGTAATAATATTCTAGAAATATAAAATAAATTCATTATAAACAATATTATAAAATGAATTGTAATATAAAAGAAGTAATAAAAAAACATGGAATAATAATACAAAAAATATGAAAACAACTAAAATTTACAATTATAAAAACTTATCCAAGAAAAATTGCTAGTATAAATGATATTATACACAACTTGTGAAAACAATATTTTAAAGTAACCTTTAGTTTTGTATTGATAAGAACACAAATAAAAAGAAACATATGTAAAGACATAGTTTCAAATTTTATAACTTATTAGGTGATTACCACTACCAGTAAAATACAAAGATAATTAATCATTAAAAATATCTTTAGCATCTGGCTCCGACAAAATTAACCAAGGACACCCAATGCTTGCTACACCAGTAGCCATTAAAGCTACAGCTCCCAAAATCATAGATAATCTTTTTTTCATATTTCTTCTCCTTTACTAAAAAATTTATATTAAATACTATTTAGTATTTAACATCTTATAATTATTATATGGTTGTTTAAATAATTGATAAGTAAGTGGACTGACAACGATAGCCTGTATAATTAAAGCGGAAAGTATAATCCCGGTCCAATATGAATTGTTTAATACAATAATTACTAATGTATAAACTATACCAATTATTACAGTAATAATTTTACGAATGATTCTCTTTTTTTTATTAGGAAGAGGCCTTTTTTTTGTATCAGCAGGTGCAAATAATAAATAATGTAAAATACAAATTCCACAAATCACATATATAATAGTATTAGAAAAACATATATGTAAGAATATATATGGTATAACTACAAAATCAAATATTGAAAACAATAAACATTGATAGCTTTTTTCAGCGTGAAAACCAAATCCTGTATATCGAATAATATTAAATAACAATGTTACACAAATAAATTCTTTAAATATTCCTAAAACACAAGAAAGAATTATTAATATTATCATTTTGGTAATAGTTAAATAAATACCTTCTAATCCATATCGTAATTTTTCTTTATCTAATTCAGAGTAAGATTGATATTTACAAATAAAATTTAGAGTAGAATCTAAGAATAAAGATTTCATCATATTATCATCTCACTTTAAATAAAATATACTACTAAAATTAAAGAAAAAATTAAAAAGAAATTAAAAGTATGTGATAAGTAAAAAAATGTCGAATTTTGTCGAAAAAAGGGGAATATAAACATATTACGACCCCTAAAAGACAATTTAAGGTAATTATTAAGAT
>CALVVW010000042.1 GCA_944364005.1 uncultured Bacilli bacterium
TCGTCATTATTTAATATAATTGAATTATCTTGTTTTGCGATAGCTTTCGCTACTGTAGTTTTTCCCATACCTGTATAGCCATCTAATAAAATAATATAGGGATGTTCTTTTTTCCCCTGATAAATTGGGAAGAATTTTATAAATTTCGTCATTAGCTTTGAGTTTATTTTCTGGTTAGTAGGTGTGTATTCTTTTTCTTTCCTGATAATTTGATACGGTTCTTTTTTTCTTAATTCTTTTCTTTCCTCTTTGGTTAAATTTTTAATTTTTAATGCAATATCTATATGAAGTATTCCATTTAGATGATCTATTTCATGTGATAAGACAGTGGATTCAAATCCTTCAAAAATTTCTTGATGTTTTTTTCCTTCTATATCATAATATTCCACTTCTATTTTGTAGGGTCTTTCTACTAATCCTGTATAGTTTAGACAACTTGCACAAGCTTCCCAGTATCTAGTTAGTCCTTCTTCTTTGATAATTTTAGGATTTATTAATACTCTTTCTTCATTATAATCTTCTTCTAACCTTTCCAGATTTGTTTTCTTTAGATAAATTACTCTTAGTGGAATTCCTAATTGAATTGAGGCTAGTGCCATAATATTATCATCATTCTTGCAAAAATAATCTAACTCTTTTATGGCATTTTTCCAGTCATTTTTTTTAAAATTGACTGGTTTTGATATTTGCCTTAAATACTCCTCATCATTTTCAATTGTTTTTCTTTCTAATTGCATATTTTCTCCTTTATATTTCTATTATTTTATGATTCTCACTTTCTATTAATTTTATTAAATCTTGATAAAATATAGATATTGTTGCGGTATTTCTATTAGGGTGTACTAATATTTTTTTGTTTTTTAATTCTTTGTCTAATACGACCGTAACTTTGTTTTCATTATCATTGATAATCGCTAAGGGTGTTACAGAACCAGGCACTATATTTAGAATATCTTCTAGATTTTCTTTCGATGCAAAATGAAATCTTGTCACAGATAATTTTTTTGATAATTCTTTTAAGTCTATTTGTTTATTATCTGGTAGTGTATATAAGAAATATTCTTTTTTTTTGGGTTTTTAAAAATAAGTTTTTACAACCAATTCCTTCTATGTTAGGAACTTTTTGTTTGGCTTCTTCGACTGTGTAGACTGCTGGATGTTCTACTATATCATATTTTATTTTTAAATTTTCTAGTTTTTCTTCTATTTTCATAAAAACCTCTTTAAATTTATTTTGTATTATGATTTTTTCTTACTTCCTGATTTTGAGTTTTGATTTGACTAGACACACTATCCATATGATCTAGGTTATAAAAATCTTGTGCCCAGGTAAGAGACTCTTGTGTATGCTTTGTTATTCCTTTTAAATGATTTATATTACAATCTCTTAAATCAGAAACTGTTTTTAATCCGTTTTCTTCTAATATTTTTCTTTCTTCTATATCAAAAGGAATTGCCGATAATAAATATCTTTCGTTTAGTGGTGGTTTTTCTCGCTTGTTTAATTCTTGCTCTATTATGCTTTTTAATTCTTCTATGTTATTTGCAGAAGTTATTAACTTTTTTAATTCTTTTAATTCTTTCACAGAAAGACTGTTTATGATACTTTGTGACATTTTCTCACCTCTTTTTTATTGTAACATACAATATAATTTTTATTAACATAGTAAAATAAAAGTAAACATTTTGAAGTGATACAATAAATGTAGACAGTCTAAAAAAGACACAGTCTACATTTTTTTGTTACTAAATAAAATGGAGGATATTTTATGAAAAGAAATAATATGAAAACACCAAAAGAAAAAGAAATAATTGTAAAACGATATATAAATGGTGAATCAACCACAAAATTAGCAGATGAATTTAATGTTTGTAGAAGACAAATTTATCGTTGGATAAAAAATTATGAAGAAAAAGGATTTGATGGTTTAATATCAAATACTGGCAAAGCATCTACTCACCATAAAAATATGGGATTGTATTTAAGAAAACCTAAATCAAGAGAAGAAGAATTAGAAATAGAATTAATGAAGAAAGAGATTGAGATAGCACGATTAAAAAAAGGCTACGAAGTGAAAGGAGTTGGTCCAAAAAAGGAATTCGTTACTACATTCGAGAAGAATACAAAATAATAGATGAATATAAAAATAAGTATTCTGTAAAGTTATTATGTGAATATATGTCTGTGAGTAGATCGGGTTATTATAAATGGAAATATAGACAAAATAATCCAACATTAAAAATGTTATCAAGACAATCGGATATAAATTTAATAAAAGAAATACATAAAAAACATCCTTCTCATGGCTATAGGTGGATAAATGCTTATGCTAGAAAGAAATATGGTGTAGTATGGTCTGATAATCATGTTCATTTGTGTTGTAAGTATGAAAATATTAAATCACAAGGTAAACATTATCAATGGAAGAAGCCTGATGAAGAACATGAAAAATTTAATAATCTTGTATGGAATGGTTGGAAATATTTAAGTAGACCATATGAAGTAATTGTATCCGATATGACCGCTTTTAAAGTTAAAGGGATTTATTATGAACTCACTTTATATTTTGATGCTTGGAACAAAGAAATAATTGGATATGGATTAGTTTCTCGTAAAGGTAATATTAAATCATATTACGATGGCTTAAATCAAGTTTTAAGCAAAATAAAAGAAGAACAAATTGAAGAACCTATAATCTTACATACAGATCAAGGAGCCGTTTATTCTTCTACTACTTATAACAATCTTCTCAATGAATTTAATATTCAAAGATCCATGTCTAGAGCTGGAACTCCTACAGACAATCCTGTTAATGAATCATTAAACGGATGGATTAAAGAAGAATTGTTTATTGACTTTGATTTAAAACATTCTAATGATGTTTCAAATCTAATAAAATTATACATTAATTATTATAATTATGAAAGACCTAGTTATGCATTAAATTATAAAACCCCAATCCAATATAAAATTGAATCAGGATTTTAAGTGTATTTTTTACCTGTCTACTTTTTCTTGACTAGTGCATTTTTGTGTTTATCTTTATTTTACAACTTCACACTTTTTATGTCTCCTTTTATCAATTTGTTTATCTTTTTTATTATTCTTTTTATACTTTCATATGATATGGCATATTATTACCTCCGTTCCTTTTAATTTTTAGATTCGGCTGTATATAAATTCTGATAAGCTGAGCATTCTTTTAATAACTTTTTATGTGTTCCACTACCTGCTAATTTACCTTTTTCAATTACATGAATTGTGTCAGCATCTATAATAGTTGATAGTCTATGAGCAACAATAATTACGGTATGATCTTTTACTAAGTCATCAATTGTCTTTTTGATATACTCTTGTGATTCATTGTCTAAAGCTGAAGTTGCTTCATCAAATAGTATTATTTTAGTATTTAATAGCAAGGTTCTAGCAATCGCAATACGTTGCTTTTGTCCTCCAGATAAGTTTACTCCACCTTCACCGATAATTGTATCATAGCCATTAGGTAAGCTCATAATGTAATCATCAATGTATGCTCTTTTGCAACATTCTCTTACTTCTTCTACTGTTACCTCTTCCCTCACTAATTTGAAGTTTTCTAGAATTGTTAAATTAAATAAGAAGGGACTTTGTCTGATGATAGATATATTACTTCTTAATGATTCTTGTGATAAATCTTTAATATCTATATTATCAATGGTAATTTTTCCTGTTGTTGAGTCAAAGTAACGTAGTAATAAATTAAATATGGTACTTTTTCCATTTCCACTACGTCCTACGACTGCTATTTTTTTGTTAGGTTCTATGGTTAAGTTTAATCCTTTTAATGTATAGTCTTCTTTTTCTGTATACCTGAATTTGACATTATCAAATTTGATAATTCCTTTGGTGTTTTCTAATACTTTGTTTCCGTATTGCTCATCTTGGTATAATTCATTATTTAATATTTCCCCTATTCTTTTTAATGACACTGTTACTTTATTAAAGCTTACTCCGAAGTCACTGATACTTTCTACTACTTCATCTATTCTCCAAATGTAAGACTCCATCATTAAGAAAATGCTTAATGTGATTGCTCCATCTAGATAGTATTTTCCCGTTGTAAAAAGTATTAAGAATTGAATTAAGAAATAAGCTAGATTATTAAAAGCATAATACCATCTTTCGTATTTTCTAACTTTTGCTGTATGACCAAATAATTTATCAATTACTTTGCTAATGTTATTTTCTATTATTTTAGTAATACCTAGAGATTTTATTTCTCTGATACCAGTGATATTTTCAGTTGCTATTTTTACATAAGCATCGCTTTCTTTTTTGATTTTTTCTTGGCTCTTTTTTATTCTAGGGAAGAACTTCATAGAAATAAATCCCATGACAACTGCTAATATCATGACTTCTGCAAATAATATCCAAGATATTTGTAAAGCTAATATGATAACAACAATGACTGCAATTGCTTTACATATTAACCTTACTATTTTAGAAAGTAATTCCATGACTCTATCTGGATCTGTGTATAGTCTATTGATAAACTCTCCTACGCCAATTTCTTCAAATGCTATTGCTGGTAGTTTATCTATTTTTTGATATAAATCTTTACTTACATTTTTTGTAAACTTTATTTCAAAGTATGTGTAAAGATAGTCTCTGGGTATTTGTAAAAATGTGTAAAACAGTATATATATTCCTTCATATAGTACTAAGTAAAAAACAAAATCATTGATATCTTTTGTTGTTAATGCTTCTACAGCTATGCCCCAGAAATATACTGCTACTAAGGATGGCACGTATGATAAGGCAACTAGTAGTATGTATAGAAATAACTTTAATTTATCATCTTTGATGTAGTTCCAAAATATTTTAAAATGATTTAACTTTTTCATATTTTACTCCTTTCCAACACAAAAAAACTACTTTGCAGTAGTTTTCTTTAAATACTTTTTCTCGTATTAAAAGACTGGAAAACATGAAGATATTTTCCTAGTTTTACTGCAGAATATTTTTGGTTAAATTGTGTTATTTTGTCTGTAATTAAATATCTCATGTTTTTTCTCCTTTCTTTTTCTAAGTGCTATCATAGTACCATGTCTTTTTTTAGTTGTCAACTAAGTTTTATCAATTATGATTAAGAAAGTTTTTTCAAAACAACGTTTGTTGATGAAGGATGAAGTCTTTTGGTTATTATAATATTCCATATACTTTATTTTTTACTTTCATTTTCTATCCTGTCATCTACCATTTTTATTGATTCTTGTAATAATTTTTCTAAGTCATTTATTGGTTTTTTATTGTAATCTAGTTCGTATAACCAGTCTAGATATTTTGTCTTTGGTGCATGGTCTGGTCTACCATAAATTACTTTTTTGGTAGGTAGCCAGTAGCCAAATTCTACATTTGTAGTAAATCCTGCCATATCTGGCAGACTTCTTGGTACCCAGAATGTGATTACGGTTGCTTCTGTTAAGGCCATTCTTTCCCAGAGTGCTTGATCTGTATAATCTTCTTTAGGATGCCAAGTAGAATATTCTGGTACATATACTATACCATCAAAATTTAATTTTTCTAAAATTTCACACGCTTTCTTTCTCCACGAAAGTTGGTTTTCTCCTCTTGGCGTTGGTCCTGCTAAAAAGATTGATTTTTTTCCTGCAATTACTGGTTGGTCTGAATAGTTTATTTGTATATTATTTACTCCTTTGACATTTTATTTTGAATACTATTTTTTATGTTTTGTATATTGTTTCATCCAGGGTTCTATTATTTTTTCTTCCATTTGCAAATTTCCTCGACCTGTTCCTAGGTTATGATTTATTTTTCTTGCACCGTGAAAATCGCTTCCTCCACTCATATATAATCCTTTTTCTTTACATAAACTCACAAGATAATTTGACTGCTCTTTCGTAAATGTTGTATAAAAACATTCTAATCCATCTAATTTATAGTTACCAAGTATATCTAAAAGGCTATTTGCTATATTAGGTGAATAGGCAAAAGTATGGGCAAGGAAAGCAAGTCCTCCAGATTCATGAATTATCGCAATTGCTTTTTCTAAACTAGGGAATAGTGATGACTCATCTACATATAAAGGACTCTTTGGATTATAGATTTCATTTCTGGTAAAGCTACTAGTTTCCTCTTTTGACTTTTCTTCTAAAAATAGGCAATTATTTTCTGGATGTCTTTTTATTTCTTTCCAGAATGATACTCTGCAAGATTCTTGTTTTGGATTAAACTCAATATTTTCTTCATCAAAAATAACACCAATCTTTTGATATTGTTTCTTTATTAAATTATACTCTTGTATCTGTTTTTCTTCAAAAGTTAAGACACTTTCTTTTAATAATTCGCTCATCATATCAAGATTGAAATTGTATCCTAGCACTTCTATTGTTTCACCATGATATGTTGTTGTTATCTCTATTCCTGGAATAATCATTCCTTCAAATTTTTCTCTTATATTTGGATTTTTTAATTCCTCATAAGCACCTATTGTATTGTGATCTGTAATAGATATTATCGTTAATTTTTTCTGATGTGCTTCTTCTAGTAATTCTTCTGGTGTTAGTGTGCCATCTGAATATGTTGTATGTGTATGAATATCAATCATTTTTATTCTCACTTTCTAATTGTTTTGCATTATCTATATATTGATAATTTAATGTATTTTCTTTTGTTACTACCATTCTTCCTAATTCTTTTTCTAGGTTATCCCTAGTAATTTTAGCGATATTTCCACCACGCTTTGCCATTTTTTTATTTTCTTCTAGTCCGTATGGTTTATATTCTTTAGTTAATTCTCTCGTTGCGATTTCTCCTAAATCCGTAAGTGCTATTTCGACATCTGTCATATTATCTCTTAGGGATTCTTTTCTTATTCCTTTGTACTCTTTATATTCTGACGATTTCATACCAGACCAAGACTTATATATTTCATTGGTTAATATTCCGTATTCATAATCTTTAGTAATACCGTTTTCTTTCCAAACATCAGTAAGTTTGTTCCTACTTAAAATTCCTTTTAATCTTGTCTCTATCCATTTATCAGAATAGCCTCTTTTTCGGTAATAATCAATTGCTCTTTTGATAGCGATTTCAGGATTAAAGACTTCATCAATTCTTTCGCTTCCTAGATTAGCAAGCCACATTTTAAAAGGTTCTGCTTTAGGGCTTGGAATGGATTCGATTAATCTGAAAATGTCTGCAGTTATCATAGCATCCCTTAATCTCATTTTTCCATCCGGTGCTAGCATTTTCAACTGACTACATTTTGTAGTCAGTTCGCTCCCTTCTTTTTTCAATCTACTTTTTAATACTGACCAATATTTTCTTGGCTCTGGACTATTAGTTAGAGCAGCGACTACATCCACAACACTGAAATAGTACTCTTCTTTTTCTGCATCCCAGATGCTTCTTATTTCTTTTCCTTCAAATAGATTGGAAATTGTTTCTATTTTATTATTCATATCTTTACCACCTTTCTATATGTATTATTAGAAAAAAGTTGGTAATTTCCTTTAAAATTTTAGTTTTTTATTCATTTCTTTCTAATGGACAAGTGGTGCACCGAAATGCTCCGCCAAGTTTTGCGGTTTCTTCCATCTCTAATGGTATTGTTTTAATATGTCTTTTTTCTATTTCTTTTTTGATGCGTTTATGATTAGAATTTATTATAATTGTTTTTGGATTGATTACAAAAACATTGGTCCCTAGTTCAAATTGTTCTTTTTCTGTAAGTATAATTTTATCAAATTTATCTAGTAATTTGTAAGAATCCTCTTCTAACCCTTCTTTATAGACGATTGCTATATTAGGATTAATTATTGTAAATACAACATCTAGGTGAAGAAATTTTTCTTTTAGTTTTAATGGGATGATTGTGTAACTCTCATCTAGTACGCTTTTTAAAAAGTCGACTCCATCCATCGTTGTTCTTTCACTGATTCCAACATAGATTGTTTTGTTATCTACTAAAACGTCTCCACCTTCTAGATAGATATCTTCTGGTACTTTAATTATATTTTCTTTATCAATTGTATTTATAATAAGGTTCCAACCTTTGATGGCAGCTTTTCTGTTTTCTTTTCTCATATTTGAAATAAAGAATTTATCACCAATTACAAAAGCTAAATCTCTAGTAAACATCTGACCTTTTGCACCTTCTACTTGATTTGCTATTAAAATATCAATATTATTTTCTTTTAAAGTATCCCAAAACTTCTTTTGTTCTTCTAATATAATTTCTTTTTTAGGTATACTTTCTATTTCTGCATAGTGCTTGATAGTTTCATTATTCATTGCTAAACTAGTTGGATCATAATAGTTTGCACTTGCGACAATGACTTTTTGTAATTTATCATATTCATTATTTACATTTACTTTCATTGTTCCTCCAACATTTAGATTTCTGTTAATAGTTCAGAAAATTCTTGATAGCCACTTTCACTATTTAAATGTCCGCCATTTGGTATTAGTTTTTGTTTTGTAGCAACGGTATCAGCAAAAGATTTTTCTACTTCATATTTTACATAGGGATCATTATCTGTGTAATAGCAGACAATATCATCACAATACTTTTTTATCTCTTCTAAGTTATCTAGATACATGCTTTTATTTACTGTATCATACTCTTGGTTTATTCCTAAATAGTTATTAAAACCACAGACAAAGACTAATTTTTTTACTTTTAATTTATTTTCTATTAAAAACTTACAAATAAACACTGGTGCAATGGAATGAGCAAATATTGTTGTGTTTTCTGTTAATATTTTAGCATCCATATAGGTTTTCAATAATTTAGACCAGTTTTCATAAGTTTGAAATCCAACTCCTGATGGCAAGTCTGGTGTATATACTTCTAAATTTTTCTTTTCTAGTTCAATTCTTAAATATGGAATCCAGTTTGAGAACGGACTAGAAAAACTTCCATGAATGATTAAGTAATTTTGTTTCATAAAACCTCTCCTATTTAGTCCTTCATATAATCTTTGATTTTTGTTAATACGTCTTCACTTAAGGGTTCTACTTGAGAAAAGTTTGTTAGTGTATTTTTATCTTCCCAAGTAATGTCAAATAAATCAATATTTTTATCATACCGAGGAAAAGCATGGTAGTGAACAAAAGAATCGTGCATCATCATTATTATGTAATTAAACTTTACTGCACCAAATTTCTTTTTACAAGTTTTTTCATACCATTTTACTACCTCTGGGAATTCTTCACTTTCTTCTGACAAAAGATTTGCTACTGAAGGTGTTTCTCTTTTTAATAATAATACTGCTGCTCCTAAAGTTGTCTGTTTTCCTCTCACACATACTAACCAATATTTAAATTCTTTGATGCATCTTTCTTTAGGTTTAAATTTATTCATAAAAGTTAAATCTGACATAATTCTCTCCTTTTTTTCTTTCATTTTATCATTAACTTAGCTCAATTATATTTTTCTTTAATTTTTCTATATTTTGTCGTAGTGATAAAAGATAAGGAATATTACTTGTTAATTCTACTCCGTCTAATTCTTTTATGTTAGGGTCTAATGGCAATATTTTTTGGTCATATATTTTTTGATTTAGTAGTGTGTCTAAATCATCTATTTTATCTGCTACATAGTTTTCAAAATAATATAGAGTCCAAACATTTTTTGATTTTGAATATTTTAATTCAAAGATAGGTAATAATTCATCTCCTATATGAACATGCTTTAAATTAAATGTTCTTTTATACTCATCTAATAAAGTTTTTATTCTTACGGATTTAGCGTTTTTCTTTTCTATTTCATATATTTTATGATATATCTTTTGATACTCTTCTATTAGTTCTCTGTACGTTATATTTTCTTTTTCAAATCTATAATTATCCATTGTAAATTTATGATTTTGTTCATAAAAAGGATATAGTGTATTCCAAGTATCTGGATTGGTGTTATAAACTAGAATTCCTGATTTTCCATTTATATTTACATTTGTATATAGATTCATGGCACTATCTAATCTAGTAGGAAGAATTTCTTTTTGTACTTTTTCATCTAAAATATCTTTAGTAATAATCACAGAGTTTCTCTCCTTTTACCTTTTTCTTTTATAAATTCTAATATATCATTTTTTATATCTTCTATATTATTATAATAAATAATATTTTTTACTATTTTATTTCCTTTTACTAAACTAGAAATTTTGCTACCTGTTTTAGCAATTACTAATACTGGGATATTTAAATTAGTTGCTTCTTGTAATTCCAGGCCTTGTCCTGTTGATATATTACTCATTTCTGCAATCATTAATTCTGTGCCTTGCAGCAAATTCATGGCTCTTTGATACTTTTCAAAATCATTTCCATGGAATTTCATTGTGTCTAGTGGTGTTGAAATAGTGTGTTTTTTCGTATCTATCCAACTTGTTATTGTTTGGTATATATCTGTCAAAGTATTTTCTGTTGATAAGATGGCTCCTGTAATTAATATTCTGTTTTTGGGGTTAAATTGATATGATTTTAATACTATTACAGCCTTTTCTCTATGTAATTCTTTTATTATTTCTATATTACTATTTCCAATTTTTGTTAAACCTTCTATATTAGTCATTATTTCTGGACTATAATAATCATTACTATCTTGTATCGTTGCAGCATAGACAATCTTTGAAATACCTTCCTGTAATATGGCTCCTAGGCACATCATACATGGTTCACAAGAAGTATAAAGTGTCGTCCTTGTTAACTTACCATATAGATTTTTATTTTGAGAAGCACTCTCAATTGCTTGTAATTCTGCATGATTAAACATACTTTTTGCTATTAAAGTATTATCATCACTTCTCCCTATTATTTTCCCATCTTTTACAATAATTGCACCAAAGGGATATGGCGCTTTTTTACTAATTTCTATGGCAATATCTATATATTCTTCATCTGTCATTTTTTATCTCCTTATCAAGATAGGAAAAAAGTATTTCTATTTCTTCTTCAAAAGTATCGATTAATAAATCTGGGTCTTTCTTTTTTACCATTTCTTTTAATTTATTATATGGTACAAAAAAGATTTCAGATATTTCTTCCTTTTGATAAGTCATATCTGATATTTTTTCTTTGATTTTTAGAATGTATAAATCATCAAATTCATTATTTTTGTATGTTGGTGTATATTTAGCACTTCTTTTTATTGTTTTTATAAATTTTAAGTTTTCCTCATTCACTTCTAAATTTAACTCTTCTTTTAATTCTCTTTTTACACCATCGATGGAAGTGTCTCCTGCAGATAAATGACCTCCATTGAAAATACTTATTTTGTTAGGATTACTATCTTTTGTTTTTGATCTTCTTTGTAATAAAATTTCATTTTTATCATTGATTATCCAAACATGTACTGCTTTGTGCCAATCACCATCTTTATGCACTTCTTTTCTTGGCTTGGTTTTTCCAGTTTTATTTCCATTTTCATCTAATATATCAAAATACTCTTCCATTCATATCACCTACTTTACTAATTTCATACTAACAATTCCTATTTCTGGTATTAGAACATCCTTTGGAGTCTCTATTACAAACTGAATAGTTCGTATCACTTGTTCTAAATCTAGGCCACTAGGTTCTTTTTTTATTCCATTTTTTATAAATAGAGAAGTTTTCATTCTTCCTGGTCTTACATCTGTAACTCTTATACCATACTTCATTAATTCTAATTGCAATGATTTTGAAAAACCAGTAACTCCCCATTTACTTGCATTATAAATCGTTCTCTCTTCTTTTGCAGAAATTCCAGATTGAGAATTAATTTGTATAATCAATCCATCTTTTCTTTCTTTCATTGATGGAATAACAGCTTTCGTACAATTAATAAGTCCTAATAAATTAACTTGAATAATTTCTTCAATTAATTTACTATCATTATCTACTAATTCTCCATACGTCCAAAGTCCAGCATTGTTAACTAGTACATCAATATGTCCGTAATCTTTTAGAATTTTATCTATTACTGATTGAACCATTTCAAAGTTTCTTATATCACATACATAATAGGGACATCCTATATTTTTCATTTTTTCTTCATTAGTCGATAAAATAATTACATCATTTTCAGACATTAATTCTTTGGCTAAAGATTTTCCTAGACCATCACTTCCACCAGTAATTACGATTACCTTTTTCATTTTATTTCTCCTTTACTTGATACCATATTTGAACAATATCCTCTTCTTCTTTTACTACTTTTTCTAATTGTAATTCTTTTTCTAGATACTTTCCTTCAAAAAGATTGATTCCTTTTGTTAAAAGATAGGGATTATAGTTAATAATAATTCTATTTGCTAGATTATTTTCTAAAAATAAGGTGTTGGTATGTGCTCCTCCTGATACGAATATTTTATTTAGATTTTTTTCTTTACATACTTTTTTAAATTCTTCTAAGGAGTTTACATAAATTACATTTTTATAAGTTGAGTAATTTTGTGTCTTAGAAAAGATAATTACTGTTATATCTTTTAAATCATTTATATAGTCTTCTCCCCAGGATATCACATTTTGAAATGTTTTATTTCCCCAGACTAGGCAATCATATTCCTTTAAAAAATCTAGCATAATTTGGTAATTTCTTTCTGATAAAAAGTCTTCACTACCTTCTTCAGTTGCGATTAATCCATTGATAGATGCTGCCATTTCTATTGTTACTTCCATCCTTATTTCACCTCTTTTAATTATCGTCTTATCATTCCACCATGACATTTTAAGGTATATATTTTCTTGTTTTCTTTTTCGATTGTTTCTTCTCCCTCAAAGTTTGTTAGGTCTCCTGTCACTTCAAATGTATATTTGTAACCTTGATTTTCAAATTCTTTAGGTCCTCTTACTGGAATAGTATCACCATGTCCTACTTGCATTAATGCTGGTCTTAGTGCATTATCCATTGCTTCTTCACTTAATGCTTCGTCTAGTGTTCTTCCATAATATACCATTCCCCAGATGGGAGTGTCTTCTTGTTGATATACTACTTCTTGTCCCTGAAAATCTGTTCCACCAAAATAGGTATCGTGATAAGTCCAGTTACCTTTTGTGTATTCATAGTCACGGGAACCTCTTCTAGTAGGATTTACTTTTGGTGCCGTTTCATTTGCATAAGTTTCTTTTTTAGCTTCTATTAAGAAGTTATGTAAATCTATTAACTCTTGTTCTTTCAATAATCTATCTAAGTCATATACTCCTGATGGCGTTTTATCTTTCATCATCTTTGCTATTTCTAATACATTTTCTGCAAGTTCTTTAAATCCTACTACTCGGCATTCTAAATTATCTACTTTCCAATCGTTAATTAATTCATCATATTCTAAATAAGAATTGATATTTACCTTTTTCCCTGTTTCATCTAATACACGCTTTGCGACTACTTTTGCAGTTTCACTTGGAACTTTTTTCGTTTTATAATGAGTTTCAATTAAGTCAAATGATTTCTTTTCACTTTTCTTTGTATATTCTACTACTTCATCAATAAACTTCTTTACATCAAATCTAAAATTTCCACCTCTAAAGACAGGAATGATGTTTGATGCTTCTTCAAAACGTTTCATTTGTTCCTCGGTAAGTCCTGCCGTTCCTATTACGATAGGCTTTTTTACTTTTAGTGCAAAGTCTAAGACTTTATCAAAACTATCTTTATGAGAAAAATCGACAATCACATCGAAATCTTCTTTTATATACTCTAATTCATCATAATTATAATAATTGGTGTTGCTTCTAGATAGTCCAGCAGTGATTTCTACAGTATCACTATTTTTTGCTAGTTCTAGTGCCTCTCTTCCTGTTCTTCCCGTAATTCCACTCCATAATATTTTTACTTTTTCCATATATTTTTCCTACCTTTCCATTCATCTTTCTTTTATTATTTTTCAATTATAATTTCTATATTCTTACTATTATCACTTGCTTTTGTAAAAGAATAATTTTCATATAACTGGTATTTGAAATTATGCTTTTTTAGTATATTTTCTAGTTGCCTTAGTTTATATATTTGAAACTCATGTGTATCCCGGTATATTTTACCGTCAATCATATATGTAATTTCTGTTGTTTCTTTAAAAGTTGTACTATCAAATGTCCACTTCATGATTCGTTTGTAATTGTTTACTGTTGTTTCTTTTTCTCCGCTTTTCCTGCCATTATGTAAATCGATAATTAGCACTCCATTTGTATTTAAATATTCGTACCAGTGAAGTAGTGCTTCTTCTAATTCTTGTTCGTTAGTTAAATGATTAAAAACAGCAAACATAGAAATAATGGCATCATATTTTTTATGAGGTTTAAAATCTAATAAATTTCCTT
>CALVVW010000043.1 GCA_944364005.1 uncultured Bacilli bacterium
AGTCAAGAGTACAACGTAATAAAAATAGAGGTAGTAGATACCATAAAAGAATTACAAAGAGATTATAAAGAATATCCCTTTGTTCCAGCAAATGAACAAGAAAGAAATAACAGATGTGAAGAAATTATAGAAATCCAGTCCAGTGCTCTAGCTAGACGCCTAATTCAACTTGGCAATCCAAAATGTGTCATAGGAATGTCTGGAGGACTAGACTCAACTCTTGCTTATCTTGTTATCGTAAAAGCTTTTGAAAAATTAAATCGAGATATGAAAGATATTATTGGTATTACAATGCCAGGATTTGGAACGACAGGTAGAACTTATCACAATGCGATAGATTTAGTAAAAGAGTATGGTGCCACTCTAAAAGAAATTAGTATTAAAGATGCTTCTATTCTACATATGAAAGATATTGGACTACCAGAAACAGATAGAAGTGTTACTTATGAAAATATTCAAGCAAGAGAACGTACTCAAATATTGATGGATGTTGCGAATATGGAAGGCGGATTAGTCATTGGTACAGGTGACTTATCAGAACTAGCGCTAGGCTGGTGTACATATAATGGGGATCATATGAGTATGTATGCAGTTAATACTTCTATTCCTAAGACTTTAGTTCGTTATTTAGTTGGTTGGGTAGCTGATAGGGCTGAAGGAAAGAAAAAAGAAGTTCTAAAAGATATACTAGATACACCAATTTCTCCAGAATTATTACCACCGGACGAAGCAGGAAATATTTTACAAAAAACGGAATCTAGTATCGGACCATATGTATTACATGACTTCTTTCTTTATCATTTTTTAAGGTATGGTGCAACACCTAAAAAAATCTATGTTCTAGCAAAACATACTTTTAAAAATAGTTTTACTAATAAAGAGATAAAAAAATGGCTAAAAGTATTTATTAAAAGATTTTTTACACAACAATTTAAAAGAAATTGTATTCCTGATGGAGTAAAAGTAGGAAGTATTAGCTTATCTCCTAGAGGTGATTTACGTATGCCAAGTGATGCTAGTTATGAAGCTTGGTTAAAAGAGGTAGATGAGATAACAGAAGATGCTTGAAAGAAGATAAGGATTGCTATATAATAATCAGCAGGAGGATAATTATGGAAATAAAAAGCATAGATGAATATACAAAAGAAGAAAAAATAGCATTATTAAATCACTGGTTTCGTTATTATGGAAAAGAAATCTATATTTTAGAGGATCTTGAAAAATTTCAGAAAGTAGTACAAAAAGATTGTGATATCATAATGCAAGTAGCGATCCTTAGTTATTTAGTTCAAGAAGGACCAAGTGTTTTATTAAAAGATATAAGAAATAATACTTTGGATGATAAAAAACTAGAAGAATTTAAAAGAAGAGGCTTAATATTTAAAAAAGATTCTCCGGAACAATACTTTGAAGCAGAAAAATCATTTTTAAAAGATGTAGTAACAACTTATAATCACCCTGAAGAGGATATTCCTCTTTCACCAGAAGAAGTTATAAGGCAATTAAAAGAAATTTTAAATAGAGAGGAAGCTAAGAATAAATTAACGACACAAAAGGTTCAAGAAATTTTTAATGATTGTTTATTTAAAAAGGAAGAATTTAAAGATAATAAACCGACAAAAAATTTTACTGTTGGAGAAGGAATACTGCAAAAAGTTGTTTTTAATACAGAAAAATTAAATCAACATAAACCAGAGATTGTCGAAATGATTGATGAGGTTGAAAATATTGATCAGGGTGTACACTGTTTACAAATGTGTGTTAGAAAAGATGGTAGTATTTGGACTAACTATGAGGGGGATTTAGATTGTTTAATGATGTTGGGCCTAGCAACAGAAGTATTAGAAGTTCCATTAAATATTCCAAGGGATGAATGGTATGAGTTTTTTTCAACAGCTTTTCCTTATGTTAAAAAGAATAATGAAAAAGTAGCAACACCAGTAACTGGTAATAATCCAAAGGATTTTTTAAAGATTATGAAAAAGAAATAAGAGATTAGTTTATAGAGGAGCAATCCTCTTAAATTTAAATATATGATATTAATAAAATGTTAATAAGGAGAAAAATATGAAAATAGTAAAGAACAAATTCGGAGAAGGAACACTTTATCAAGAGGAAGATTTAAAAAGTAAAATTTATGCAACAAGTGCAGCTTGTATGTCTGTATGGAGTGATATGTTATCTTTTGCGAATAAATATAAAGATAGGTTTGTAAGTGAAATAGGGAATGCTGATAGTATCGTTGTATTAGGTTGTCAAGTAACAGATTTAGCAGTATTAAATGATCTAAATGTTGCAAATAAATTGCACGAAGAAACAGGAAAAGATATTTTCATGGGAGGATGTCTTGCTCAAAGAATGGATATACCATTGCCAGAATATATTAAAAGATTGGATGTAGTTAGAGTAATCGGACAAGAATTAAATGACAGAAGTTTAGTTCATTATGAAAAACCCTTCTGGGTACCAGAGTTTGAAGAAAGTAAAGATAATTTAAAAGAAGGTAATCTATTTAGAAATTATTATCCATTAAAGATTGGTGCAGGTTGCCATGGAAAGTGTAAATATTGTACCATTCGTCATACTAGAGGAGAAGGCTATGAAACGGTACCAGAAGAGCAAATTGAAGAATTTTTAAATCATGAACATGTGGTGTTAACATCTGATAGTCCTACTGTATCTCAAGTAAAAGCTTGGTGTAGGATTGCCAAAGAATGTAATAAAGAAATATCTATTAGAAATATTGAACCACAGAACTTAATACAATGTAGAGAAGAACTATTAGAGTTAGCGGATAACCACTTATTAGACATTGTTCACTGTCCCGTACAAAGCTTTGATTCAGAACTATTAAAAGCAATGAATAGAAGTGTTACTGCAACAAATCAAGCAGTAGATCTATTACATGAATTAAAAGAAAAAGAAGTTATTACAGCTACTAATATTATTATCGATTATACGGTAGATGGAAAACTATATCCAAATCATGACATTGAGAAATTACAAGAAAACTTTGATTATTATTCTTGGAATCCTTACTTTGATGGTAATTTTGATATGGATAGAGCAAAGCAAAGATTTAAAAAATATATCACAAAAGAAAAAGTAACTCAAAAACAATGAGTTACTTTTTCATCTGAATTTGATAAACTTTTACTTCTTCTACATGATCTATTTTGTATAAGGAAGTATCTCTAGGAACCCGACCCTCATAGATTAGGATTCCTCCGTTTTTAATAGCAATACGTTGCGAATAAATATTATCAGGTAACGTAGATATTAAAATTCCTTCTTTGATAGCATAAGTATTTTGTTGCAATAACTCTTTTAAAAGAGAAAGACTTTGTGTACCATATCCTAGATGTTGAAAAGAATCATAAATCGTATAATCTACATTTCCACCATAGAAAAACTCATCATATAGTGTTGCTTGAAAACCAATTTCTCCGACCAATTCTAAAGTATCACATTTTACAACATCAAAAGAAAGAAAAGCAGAAGTAGCAATATTGGTATCAAAACTATTAGATAGTAATCCAATTTTATCATTGGTAATTACTGGTTGATATTCTTCTTTTGTAATCGTAGTAGGTCTACTAATAATGGTTTTATTGATATAGTCATAAAAGTTTTGCATATCACATCTTCTTTCAAATAGGGTGTTCTTATTGTAATTTATTTTTTTCTAAATTGCAAAGGTTTTTCTTCTTTTGGTTTACCTATTAATCTTTGATAATCATCCTCTGATATTTCTATAAGTAAAGGATGGTTAGGAGAGTCTAGTTTTTCTACCAAATCATAGCCAAACGAGAAAAAACTAGAAACACTTTCAAAACTTTTTTGATATTGCTGATTTACAAAATCATCTGGTTTAAAACAAATAGCAAACCTACTATTACCATCTTTTGTACTTTTACCCAGGTAGACTTCTTTAGTATTTTGCGACTGATTTGCATCTTGCGTTGTGTTAGAGGTAGATAAGTTTATTAAAGAAAAAGGAATCTCTTCTCTTTTTTTCTGATAAGCTTTTAATATTTTAGAGTCAACAGTTCCAATAGGTAAAAACTCTTCTTTAAAACTTGCTTCTTGTGTTTTTAGATTGATACTTTTGATAACTCTAGAAATTTCTTCTCCATCAGGTAAAAAAACAGAAGAAAGATTAGATAGGAACGGTACGTTATCACGATACCATAGCCAGGAAAGATTTACGAATACTAAAGATTTATTATCACTCAATTTCATGGTTAAGTCATAAGTGGAAAGAGAATCTGGATCTTTATGTTCTTTATCAAAATAACAAAAATCAACTTCCTGGTGAAAAGATAATGATTTCTTGTTGTCTAATGTTACCTTCATGATGCGTTTACTCATACATCGTCCTTTGGTATCATTTTCAACATATTTTAACAAGCTAGTAACACCATCATCTCTCATTTTTACATCAAATTTCATATCTAATCCCATCTCATGACCAGTCTTTGTTTTACTATATTGTTGTGCTAATTCGATATTATTACTAATTTCAGCAGTACGAAATAAAAACATTTCATAATAATAATTATGAACAAATTCCTTAGGTATATGCCAGTATAATTTTTTAAAGTCGTTGGAAAAAGCTAACATCTTATCTATTTTTAATTGTTGATATGACGTAAAACTCATATTTTCACCTTCCTTTATAAAGTATCATAATATAATAAAGAAAATTTTGCAAAAAATAGTTGACAAAGATATTAGTTATTAATATAATGTTAATAACAGATGGCAAATCTGATATTTTTGCAAAAACTGTTATTAACAAAAATATAATAAGAAAGGAGAAAGTAGTATGGAAATGACAATTACAAAAGATAAAGTAGAGAGAATTTTAACAGATTATTATCGCACTAGAGAAGATATTAAAGGAACGGTAAAAATGAAAACAAAAAAAGAACAAGTTGGATATTATACAAATGAGTATACTGCAGCAGTCACAACAATTGAACTTTCAGGAACAACAATACTTCTTGGTACAGAAATACCAGTCAAAAGAATTATACCATTTGATGAGTATCAGGGTATATTTAAAAGCTTATTAGAAGAACAGGGATATGAAGTGAATAAGTTATGGATTGATAATGGTATAAATACAGAATGGACAGGCTGGGGACCAATGGAGTCTAGAGAAGAGAAGACGTATTGTAATGGTATAAAAATAGAAGTAAAAAAGCAAGTAAAAGAATATAGACGATAATTTATTTTTTAGTATTAGATATTAACAATAAGTTAATAAGAAAGGTGAGGAATATGAATAATTTAAAATTAATTGTTTTAGATAATATAAAAGAAGTAGGAAATAATGTCAATTTGAAATTAAAAAAATTAAGGGACGAAAATAAAGATTACTTATTAAAGATTACAGAAAGTAGATTTTCTAATGGCGAAGGTAAAGTAAAAATAGAGGACTCAGTAAGAGAGAAAGATATTTATTTACTAGCAGACGTTGGCAATTATGGAATGACATATAATATGCATGGATTTACGCATCATATGGCACCAGATGAGCATTTTCAAGATATCAAAAGAACAATTTCAGCTATCTCTGGTTATTCAGAAAAAGTAACGGTAATTATGCCACTCCTATATCAATCAAGACAACATAAAAGAAAAGGTAGAGAATCAGCAGACTGTGCCCTAGCATTACAAGAATTAGAAAGACTAGGAGTAGATCACATTATTACTTTTGATGCTCATGATCCAACGATTTCTAATGCTATTCCTAATTTACCATTTGAAAACATCTATCCAACGAATACCATTTTAGAAGATTTATTAAAAAATGAAAATCTAAGTAATGTTTTAGTAATTAGTCCAGATCTAGGAGCAACAGAACGTGCTAGATACTTTGCTGAAATGTTAGATACTAACGTAGGAGCCTTCTATAAAAGACGAGATTTAACAAAAGTAGTAAATGGTAAAAATCCAATTATTGAACATACTTACATGGGACCATCCGTAGAAGGATGTGATGTCTTAGTAGTAGATGACATGATAGCTTCTGGTACTTCTATGTTAGAAGTAGGAGAAAGATTAAAAAAAGAAGGAGCAAATAAAGTATATTTCATCGCAACTTTCTCCCTATTTACAGAAGGAATAGAAGAATTTGATAAAGCGTATCAAAATAATTATTTCGATAAACTATACACAACAAACCTATCTTACATTCCAGAAGAATATAGAAATAAAGAATGGCATCATACAGTAGATTGTTCTGAAAATATCGCAGAAATCATCAACGCCTTACATAACAAAGAATCACTGAAACCATTACTAAACGGTAAAGAAAAAATACTCACTTTACGAAAGGAGAAAAAATTATGAAGATAGGAATATTCGGAGGAAGTTTTAATCCCCCTCATAAGACGCATAAAAATATAGCCAAAGAATTAATTAAACACGGTTATGTCGATAAAGTTATCTTTGTACCTACAGGAACAAAATATGAATATAAAAACAACCTAGAATCAAATGCTACTAGGTATATGATGTTAACACTTATGATAGAAAATGAAAAAGATTTATTCCTAAGCAAGTATGAATTACAAGATAGGCCAGTCTATACTTATGAAACCCTAGACCATTTCAAAATAAAATATCCAGAAGATGACATTTACTTTATTTGTGGAACAGATAATTTAAGTTATATAGATCAATGGAAAAGAGGAGACTATATCTTAAAAAATTATAAAATCTTAGTCATTAAAAGAACCACTGACGAATTAGAACCATTATTAGAAAAATATAAAAATTATCAAAAAAATATAATCGTCACTTCTATCAAAGAAGAAACATTATCTTCTACTTATATTAGAGAAGAAATTAAAAAGAAAAAACAAGGTAATATCAAAAAATATCTAGATAAAAAAGTATATCAATATATAAAAGAAAATCATTTATATGAAGAAAAGACGGAAAGAAAGTGTTTCTATGCTATTAAAAGTTATTAAAAAACTCTAACTTTGACGAAATATAAGGTTATATCAAAAACAGAATTGAATAAGAAAATTTTGTTAAAATAATAAGTTTGTGTTAAAGTATAGCAAGAGGTGGTTTTATGTTAGGATCAATTATTGGTCATATTCTAGGAGAAAATTATGGAAGAGAAGGTAGAAGTGTTAAAGATACAAAGGATATTGTTAATTTATTATCTAGTGATAACTTAATCCAAAACAAAAAGAAAATATCTGAAATTTGTGCTATTTACGATGCTATTATCAATGGAGATAGTAACTATAGTGATTATTTAGAAAAAAGTGATAGTAAAAGTGATGATAGTATAGCAGCAATGCGTGTTACTCCTGTTGGTTTTTGCTTTGATCAATTTGAACAAATAGAAGATGAAGCAAAAGAGGCAACGATTCCTACACATGATACAGATGATGCAAAAAAAGGTAGTAAAGCCGTTGCACTTAGTATTTATTTGTTAAGGATTGGCATGCCAAAAAGACGATTAGAAGATTATATGAGACTAAAATATTATTCTATGAATTATGAACTTGAGGAGTTACAAGAAGATTCTTTTTCTAAAAATGATAAAGAGACAGTACCATATGCTATGGTTTGCTTTTTTAAATCAAATTCATTTGAAAATGCGATTGCAAACGCCTTATCGATAGGCG
Organism: uncultured Bacilli bacterium; assembly: GCA_944364005.1. The sequence continues at coordinate 7,659 of CALVVW010000043.1, forward strand.
GAGATAGTAGTACTATCACTAGTATTACAGCATCCCTAGCAGAAGCTTATTATGGTATTCCAGAAAAAGTAGTAGAAAAATCAAAAGAAATATTGGATGATGATACTTATAATTTATTAAAAGATAAATATTTTAGTTCCAAAGTGTACAGAATAAGAACAGATAATAGAGGACAATATGATTAAAAAAATAGCTATTAATCCAGACTGGTTTTACCATCGCATACAACTAGAAAAATTAGAAGATATTCTAAATACTGGAGCTATTCTTTCTAGAAGACAACAGGGATATCAGAAAATGGATCATACTACTTGGAATGGACTAGATTATATTTCTTTAGCAAAAAGAGAAGAATCGGTATGGAATAGTTCCTATAGAAGATTTATTTCTTCCTCCTATGCTTTTATTTTAGCTGGAATTCCAGTAAATAATACGAAGTATATAGAAGATTATAATTATGAATTATGGCGTAAATTATCGAAATTGTTTCCCAGTCAGCGCTTCTCACCTTATGAAGATGAGTATCAAGTAAAAGATAAAATAAGTCTAGATACTGTAATTGGAATTAAAATACCAGATAAAGAAAAAGATTGTGCTATTGATATTGTTTTAAATAAGTTAGGTAGTAATTTAGAAAGTGTTCCTTTTATTGATATTAATGAAGGATTACAAATAGATAGATGTGATATCAAAAAATATATGAAAAATAGATAAGGAGAATAAAAATGGATTTTAAAGAGATTATACATATTTTACAAGAAAGAAGAAAAACAATTTCTACGATGGAGTCTTGTACTGGTGGTGGAGTTGCGAATGCCATTACTAATTGTGAAGGTGCTAGTGAAATATTAAAGTTTAGTGCAGTAACGTATTCTAATGAGTATAAAATTAAACAGGGTGTATCAAGTGAAGTAATTGATAAATATACAGTCTATAGTATGGAAACAGCAGATGAGATGAGTAAAAAAATTACAGAGTATGCAAATAGTGATTATGGAGTAGGGATTACTGGACAATTAAATAGACAAGATCCAGCCAATCCTGTAGGGGAGGATAATGTTGTCTACATTAGTATTTATGATAGAGAAAATAATAAGTACTATAGAGAAACCATGGAAGTTCATAAGGAAAGTAGAAAATTAAATAAAGATCATGTCATTGATAAAATCATTGAAATGTTGGAAACTATATTAAAAAAATGATAAAATATTAATGAGGTGAAAACATGAAAGAATCTACTTTAGTAAATGTAAGAGAAGAGTATAAAAAAGTAGTAAATGAAACTAACCAGCTTTTGTCTTATAAACAAGAATTAAAATCTTTAGAGCAGGATGAGAATGTAAAAAGATATCTAGAACTTTTAGAGTTGGTAGATAGAGATTATGAAGCACCATCAATAGAGAAGATGATTGCTGCTGCTTATCTAAATGCCAAGATACAGGATAGTGATAGTAATCATATTATGGTATATGTCGGAACCTATCATAGAGATACTGATATGTATCAGGATAATGATACCATAACACAAGATGATAGTAAGGCTAGTTATAAAGCATATTTAGATTTAGAAACACAAGCAGCATATAATATTGCTATAGAAGAAGTAGCAGAATTCGAAAAAGAACACTTGACAATATATCTTCCGGTAGAAGGAGTTAGTCAAAACGATTATATGAGAAAATATTTTGAACTACAAACATGGTTTCGTAAACAATTAATGACACATTCTCAAAAAGAAGTAATAGGAAAGTTACAAGAGAATATGAATATAAAATATCAAAAGTTATCCTCAGTATGTCAAAATAATCAAGCACTGCAATTACAAGTTGGAAAACCTGCTAAACCAGTATCTTTTGACGTAGACCAATTTGTAACAACACATCCTGAGAATGGTTTTTTAGAAGAGTTTTGTCTATCTCCTGAAAATAGAGCTAAAGTAAAACAATATAGAAATAAGCATAGTGAAAATCACTAGCTTTTTTCTTGAATTATGTTATAATCAAAGTATAAATAAGAGGTGTGATATGAAAAAAGAATATAAAACTGAAGAAGAATTCTTAAAAGACTATGATCCAAAAGCGTTTGATCAATTATCTATGACATCAGATATCTTATTAATTAGTGTATCTGATCAAGAACAGACAAATTACCGTAAAACAAGTAAAAAAATGATGAGTATTCTACTAGTAAAAAGAGATGATTATCCCTATAAAGATAAATGGTGCTTACCTGGAGGCTTCCTAAATCCTAAAACAGAAACATTAGAAGAGTGCGCTAAAAGAGTATTAAAGAGTGAGACCAATTTATCAAATATTTACTTAGAACAATTATATACCTATGATGCGATTGATAGAGACCCTAGAACCAGAGTAGTCTCTACTGCCTATATTGCTTTAATAGATAAAAATAAATTAACGGAAATGATTAATCCTAATGCATCCTGGTTTGATATTGTTTTATTAGAAGAAAAAAATAATATCGTAGACATCACTTTAGATAATGGAAAAGATACCATTCAACTTTCTATAAAGAAAGAACTACGTGAGAAAACAACCGATCGTTATCGCTTTATCGCAATAAAAAACGAAAGATTAGCCTTTGATCATGCTCTGGTTATTTTAGCAGGAATAGAAAGAATAAGAAATAAAATTAATTATACTGATATTGTCTTTAATATGATGCCAGACTATTTTACTTTAGGAGAATTACAACAAGTCTATGAAGTAATATTAAATAAAAAACTACTTGATCCTGCTTTTAGAAGAATTATTGCCAATAAAGTAGTAAAAACAAAGAAAATGAAAACCGGAGAAGGACATCGTCCATCCGCATTATTTAAGTATAAAGGAAAGTAATATGAAAACTGTTAGATTATTTGTAAATGATAATGAAACTTCTAAAAATGTTTCAAAAATAGTAAAAGAAAAACTAGAAAGTGCTAATTTTCAGCTAGTAGAAGATAATTATGACCTAGCTATTGCTATTGGTGGAGATGGTTCTTTCTTAAGAATGATAAAATCTTCCAACTTTAATGAAAATTGTCTCTATATTGGTATTAATGCCGGAACATTAGGTTTTGCGCAAGAAGTAAATGTAGAAGAGATTGATAAGTTTATCTTAGATTTAGAAAATAATAATTATAAAATAGAAAATATTGGTATTCAAGAAATTGAAATTAAAACACCAGATACCATATCTAAACAATTATCATTAAATGAGATGGTAATTCGAGACTTAGATTTAAATACAGTAAATTTGAAAGTATTAGTAGAAGGCATGTTATTAGAAGATTTTGTAGGAGATGGACTACTTTTAGCAACTTCCTTTGGTTCTACTGCCTATAACTTAAGTTTTGGAGGAAGTATTGTCTATAATACTTTTCACACATTACAACTAACACCTATTGCTCCACTAAATAACAAGTCTTATAGAAATTTATTAAATTCGATAATCTTACCAGATAGTAAAGAAGTAGTAATAAAACCATTCAATCGTACCAAAAACTTATTAATTACTGTCGATGGCGATAATAACTTCTATAAGAATGTAGACTATGTATCGTCTAAAGTAAGTGGTAGAGAAATTCAAATACTAAGAATGAAAGATTATAATTTTATTAAAAAGATTAATGATAAGTTTTTAAAATAAGAACATACTACTACTGGTGATAGTATGAAAATAAGGCTAGGCTATGCCTGTATTAGTGAAACAATAGAAGGAACATCTTCTAGTACCTATTCTTATACAAAATATAAAGAAGAAAAAGATGATAAAAAATTAGAGAAAATTATATCCTCTAATCTTTTTCATTTACAACAGCTATTACTCTATAACAACAAAAATAATATTCATTTTTTTAGACTAAGTTCCAATATTATTCCGCTTGCAACTAAAAAAGAAGTAAATGTTGATTATTTTACTCCTTATCAAAAAAACTATCAAAAATTGGCAGAGTTAATTAAAGAAAAAAATATGAGAGTAGATTTTCATCCTAGTGAATATTGCATCATTAACAGTACTAGAAAAGAAGTAGTAGAGGCAAGCTTTGAAATATTAAAATATCATTATAGATTACTTACGTATTTAAAAATAAAGATTCCTCTTTTAGTACTACATATTGGAAGTAAAGAATTTGGAAAAGAAAAATCTATCACTAGATTTGTTCATAATTTTTATAAACTACCAAAAGAAATACAAAACGTAATTGCTATTGAAAACGATGATAAATCTTATCATATTGAAGATTGCCTAACTTTATCTAAATTAATAGATAGACCAGTAATATTTGATTATCATCATCACTGTTGTAATACAGTATCAACTAATCTAGAAGATATACTACCAAAAGTAATTGCTACTTGGCAACAAACTCCTAAAATGCATTTTTCTTCACCAAAAAGCAAGTTAAAAAAAGAAATAAGATCTCACCATGATTATATTGATAGTGATGAGTTTATCAAGTTTCTGGGCTATGTAAAAAACTTAGGAAAGGATATCGATATTATGATAGAAGCTAAGAAAAAAGATGAAGCGATGTTTCGCCTAATTAGAGAATTAAAATATAAAACAGAAATAAAGTTTTTAGATGATACTAGTTTTATGCTATAATAAGTAGCAGGATGTGATAGCATGAATAAAAAAATAGGTGTTCTAGATTCTGGTATAGGAGGTACTACGGTATTAAATAAAATAGTAGAGCTACTTCCTAATGAAGAATATATCTATTATGCCGACACCAAAAACAATCCCTATGGAGAAAAAAGTGAAGAAGAACTTTATACGATTGTGAAAGAAATCGTTACTTTTTTAATAAATAAAAAGAATTGTAAAATCATTGTTCTAGCATGTAATACCGCAACGACAAAATGTATGAAAAAATTACAGAAAGAATTTCCGGATATGTTATTTGTAGGAACGGTACCTGCGGTAAAAGTTGCTTGTGATAATCACTATAAACATACTCTAGTACTAGCAACACCCGCAACCATCGACTCGGAAAGAATGGCTGAGTTAGTCAAAGATAATAAAAAAGATGATCAAGAAATGATACTATATCCTTGTCCAGGATTAGCAGATGCCATAGAAAAAGAAAGAAAAGATAAAATAATACAAATATTAAAAAAAATAAAACAAGAAATGCAAGATAAAAAAATAGACTCTATTGTCTTAGGTTGTACGCATTATCCATTAATTAAAAATCAAATAAAAGAATACTTTCCTAATGTGAAGCTATTAGATGGCTCTTTCGGAGTAGCAAAAGAAGTAAAACGCAAGTTAGAAAATCATCATTTATTAAATGAAGAAAATACTTTTAACATAGAATATATTGATTCAGAAGAGAATTCACTTTTTTGAAAATAGATAATAAGTTCCTATTAGAAAATAAAAAAATAGTGGTAAATAGTGTCAAATAAAGAAAGTTAGCCATATGATGACTTTCTTTTTATGTTATTATTATACTGGTGATGATATGAATCAGAATGTAATAAAAGAAGATTTTGGATTAGAAGATACTTATAAACTATATCGAACGGTATATGAAATTATTCATCCAACAATCTCTAAAAAAAATATATCAAACTATAAAATTATGATACAAGAAAACTTATTACCATTAAGAATTTTTTATCCTAAGAAAATATCTAAAATAGAAAGAGTGATTATATATATTCATGGTAAAAGATGGATGGTAAATGGTTTTTACTCTTATAAAGAAGTATGTGAAAGATTTGTTCAAGAAATGGATTCCTTAGTAATTGCTATTGACTATGAAAATGATTCTTATCAAAAAGTTGTAGACAAAAGTTATCAAACAATCAAATATTTAAAAGAAGGATTAAATAGAATAGGTATTCAAAATATTATTACTATAGGGGATGCTCTTGGTGCTAGTATTTTAAGTAATGTAGTTTTAATGGATAAATCTATCATAGAAAAAGGAATTTTGTTATATCCAGCCTTGGATTTTAATTTTAACATAGAGTATTCATCCTTTGCTCAAAATAATAAATTAGATTTATTGACAATTCCTCATCTACGGATGTATTGTAATAAGTATGTTGATTTAAAAAATTATCATTCTGTTATGGAAGAGGAAAGCTATAAAGATTGGCCTGATATCTTGATAATTACTGGGGACTTAGATCCATTGCGGGATGAAATAGAGGAATTTAGTAAAAGATTACGAAAGGACAATAGAAAATCAAAATATATCAATATTAAGTTTGCTTCGCATGGATTTTTAAATAGTAAAGATGAGGAAGCCAAAGAAGAATGCTTTAAAGATATGAAAAATTTTATAATAACTAAGAGAAAGGTAGTCATACCTGAAAATTAATGGTATACTGTATTGGTGATAAATATGGAAAGAAGAAGAACAAAAAAAGATATTGTAAAAATGTTACTTAGAAATAATGAATTAGAAGAACAAGATG
>CALVVW010000044.1 GCA_944364005.1 uncultured Bacilli bacterium
AGTTAAAATTATTATACTAATAAACTGATGATTTGCAACTTCATCAATTTACTAATTAGTATTATACGTGGTATAATGGTATTTAAAGTTTTAAAAGACCGGTAATCGCTAATGATAAGGAGAATGATTATGTCAAAAGATAATACTCTGTTCATAGAAAACTGTTTGATAATAATTAATGAAGATGGAACCCTAACAAAAGTACCTAGAGTATTGCAAGAACGAAATCATAAGAATGCCTTTTTTAGGTTAAATAGAGAAAATCCTTCTTCTTTGCCTTATTTTCCTTGGGAAGAACTTTATCATTGTGATGGATATGAATTTGCGAATTATGTAGCGTCCATTGGTAAGGTTATTTTTTGGCCAACTAGTATTGATAGCCCTGAATATATGATGGTAACTTTACCAGAAATACCTACTATTAAGCAAGAGCAGTCTATCTATCATATTTTTCCATTACTAAAAAGGAGTATTGTAGATTCCTATGTAACGCGTTTTGCTTCTCCTTATACTCTTGATTTTCTAGTAAAAGAATTATCCTCATCTGGTAACTATGAGGATGCTTTAAAAGGTATTGTTAATTATGTAAAAGAAGTAGCTGTAAAACATGAAAATAAAGCACTAGTGAAAGCTAATTTTTCCTAGTTCTGGTAACAGGCAAAGAGCAAAAATTCTTGCTTTTTTTTGCATTTTATGGTATAATTTAGCTACTTAAATTGAGGGGGTATGTATATGCGTAATACTATTATGCGTGATACTATTGATTTTATAAGTGATAAGCTAAACAGTTTAAGTAGAAGAGGTAAAATTGCACTTCTGACTGCTTTAACCGCTGCTACTGCAATTTCGGCTAGTCAAAGTTTTTTTAAAGAAGATGATTATGTTTACTTAGTAGATTTAACAGATAAATATGAAGATGATGCTAGTTTAGTAGATAAAGATGGAAAAGAAATTGAAATCGATACTAATGATCGTAGTAAATTATTAGCGATTGTGGATGAAAAAAAGACAAAAAAAGGAAAACAATATCAAACTATTCTTGTTAATGAACAAGGTGAAATGTTTTCTGGTTATATGGACGGAAAATATTTAGAGGATGATACAATCGATAAAGTCAAAGTAAGAAATGATGTATTAGCAGAGACTAATGTGGTTTATGCTCAGAGTGGTTTATGGTTAAGAGATAATGATAAGAAAGAAATTGACCATCATACAGACGATGCTTATTGCCTACCAGAAGGAAGCTATATTGCAACATCTGATGTTTTTGAGACTTCTAAAGACAATTCCTATCAATGGAAAGAAGCTGTATATGTTGATGGCGATGAATTGAAGCATGGTTATGTTGTTGGTGATTATATTAGAAGTAATAATTTTTCTGATATAGAAGGAAAAAGATTTGAAGTTTCTTCTCAAAGTGGTTTAAAGTTGAGAGATGCTGCTAGTCTTGATTCTGACATTATATATCAAATTGGTGATGGGGAAGAAGTTATCCTATTACCTAATGTTCCTTCTGTTAGTGATGGTGACTATGACTGGTTCTATGTAGCTGCAAATACAGAAGAAGGAATTAAAACGGGATATGCAGCGGCCACTTATTATACTTCTAACGGAGTTATTAATTATTTAAATTATCAGGGAGAACAAGAAAAATTTACCACTAAAAAGTCACAAGGTGAAATGTTAATTAAAGTAGTTGATACTTCTAGTGATAGTGGAGTTGATTTAAAATTAAGAGAAGAACCTGGTACAGATAGTAAAATAATTTCTGAAATTGAAAATGGAACTAAAGTTTATACATACCAGGAGGCACTTGATATATCTAGCATGCTTGGAGAAGTAGATGGTCATAACTGGGTACAAGTATATCTTACTAATGGTAAAACTGGATATGTTGCCAGTGACTACATTAAAGATGATAAAGTAGAACGTAAAGATAATTCTTCTGTCATTACTCTTAATTTTGGTAAGACTGAAGGAAAAATTACTGGATATTATGGTATTGATGTTAATAATGTATCCATTCCAACAGATTTTGAAGCATTAATTACAAATGATTTTGATTATACAACTTCAGCTTATAGTGTATCTAGAAATGTTTCAGCAATGAAAAGACCCGAGTTTGTAATGTTTAAATTAGGTGCTACTTATACTAGTAGCCGTTATAAAACCGCAACTTTAGCCTCAGATAACTTTACTTGTCTTGATAAAATTCGATCTATGGTTGCAATTTGTGAAGAAAATCATGTCCCTTATGGATTCTATTATTATTCTCAAGCTATTACTGAGAAAGATGCAGATATAGAAGCAGATTTTATTCGTGAAGCATTATCTCAAATTGGAACCTCTAAATATAATGTTTTACCATTTGCTATTGATGTTGAAGATTATGTTTATGTTAACGGACAAAATGTTCCTACTCGTGTCTTGGAACATACGAAAGTTTATGGCAAAAAATCACCAACGGAAGCGATGAATCATTTAATGAATCGTGTTCGTGAAGAAAATGATATGGAAGTTATTTCTTACTTAAGTCATTCTGGTTATACAGATCTTATTGATCATGAAGATTTAGATAAAATTAATCAAAAAAATCCATGGATTGTAAATCCATCTTCTGTTCATTCAAATATATTTGCTAGTCAATATCCTGATGTTTTAGATAATACTATTATGAGACAGATTGCTTTAGATGGTTACTATAAAGGTGTTCCATTTGATATTGATATAATAAATAAGGACTATTTTGATAAAGTTTTAAAAGAAAATAAATTAGCGAAAGCGAATGATTCAAAAGCAGAAAATAAAGTTTTAGCAAAAACAAATTAAGATAGTAAAATATGATAGAATAATTAAGAAAAAATAATATTTATAGAGGATTTTTCCTCTTTTTTAGTGTGCTATAGTATATAATAGTAATGGTGATGATATGAAAAAAGTAGTAAATGAATATGTATATGATTTAAAGATGTTAAAGAAGTTTTATAAAGTAAATCTACAAACTAATTTCTTTTTAGTATTATTAATGTTAGTACTGTTATCAACTATTTCTTCTTTTTTAGACAAAGATATTTCTTTTGGTGTTTTTAGTTTAGTAGTATTTTTACTAGGCTGCATTTATTATTTTTTCTTTCCTAACATTTTAGCAACCATATCTTATCGTAGATTATTAACAAAAAATAACAACCGAGAGATGCATATGAAAGTAACAGTAAATGAAAAAGAAATCATTGTTGAAAACAACTTATCAAAACAAAAGGATAAATATTTACTAGAAGATATAAAAAAGGTAAGAAAAAAGAAAGATATTATTTGTATGTTAACAAAAGAAAAAGTAGGAATACTACTTGCTAAAGAAGGATTTAAAACAGGGAATATAGATGTGTTATTTTCTATTTTAGTAAATAAAAAAAGTAGTAAAAAATAAGAAATGCAACCGATATTTTACATAAAACAACTAAAAATTGGTGGTACGCAACCGGTTAACATAGTATGATTTTGGCGAGGTGATGAAAAAGTGAAGTTTGGTGAAAACTTACAAAAATTGAGAAAAGAAAAAGGTATATCTCAAGAACAATTAGCAGAACAATTAGGAGTAACTAGACAATCTGTTTCTAAATGGGAGTCTGGTGCCAGCTATCCAGAAATGGATAAGATTGTAGCACTTTGTAATATGTTTCATTGTGATATGGATGTATTAATTAATAAGGATATTACAGAAGAGAGAGAAAGAAAAGATGCAACTGGTATTGTAAAAAATCTATTTCAAAGTGCAGCAAACTATGTAAAAAAGACAATTTATTTATTTGAACATAAAAGTTTTAAAGATATTGTAAAACTACTTGTACAAGTAATTATTATTGTTTGTGTCATATTATGTTTTGCAATTCCCTTTATGTTATTAAAAGAAATTGTCATTAGTTTGTTCTATACAGGAAATAACTGGTTCAGCATGTTTTTCTCTAAATTCTGGGAGTTTATCTTTAATGCTAGTTATGCTGTTTTAGCAATCGCTACTTTCCTTTATATTTTTAAAGTAAAATTCCTAGACGGAGAAGAAGTAGTGGAAATAATTGAAGAGGAAAAAGTACCAGAAAAGGAAGAAAAAGATATAGGAAAACATCCAGAAGAAAAGCAAAAAGTAAAGGTTGTCAAAGTAAAGTCCAATGATTTTAGTTTACTAGATTTATTATCAAAAGTAATTACTATTTGCTTAAAAGGAATATTTCTATTGTTCTTAATTCCTATTGTGATTGGAACGATTTTTACAGTAGTAATACTAGTTTTATTAATCGCATTAATATTTAGAGGATTATTCTTAATAGGACCAATTTTATTAGTATTAAGTGTTGTAATATTAGGAATTGTAGTTATTGAATTAATATTAGACTTTATATTTAATTTAAAATTTAGTAAAAGAAGAATTATTATTACTATGATTTCTACTATTATTTTAGGTTCTATTGGTATTGGTCTTTCTATTTGGTATTTTCTAAACTTAACTGTGATAAATGAAGTTCCAAAAGAGTTTAAGAGTGATACCAAAGAAGAAATTTATCCTATGACAGAGGATATATTAATTCATTATTATAATAATGGTAATCTAGACTTCATAGAAGATAATAGTATGCAAGATAAAGTTCGTATTAGAATAGATTATTATCCAATTGCGAATGAGGTAGACTTAGTAGAAGAAAACAATGAAATATATCTAGATTTTGATATCGTAGAAAATATAAATATAAGAGAAATTACAGATAGTGTAATTAATAATCTAAAAAAGGGAAAATTTCATGATTATGATAAATTAGGTCAAGTTTCCATGATAATTACAACTAGTAAGGAAAATATTGAGAAAATAAAAGACAATTATCAACACTATCAAGATGAAATTGATTATGAAGATTTTTAAAGAGAGATTCTCTCTTTTTTTTTGTTTGCTTTTTTGTTTTTTGGCGTATATAATGACATTAAGAGATGGATTACGAGAAAATATCTGAATATAAGAAGATAGAATAAACATCTCAGCATAGTCAGTAGGGAGGATAAAATAAATGGAAAATATATCAGTAGATATTAATAAAGTAGATGAATCTGGTTATGATTTATGTTATTTGGCGATGCAAGATAGAAATGAGAGATTAGCTTTATCTATTTTAAAAGATAAAAGATTTGATAGATATCATTTGAATGATGATAAACCATTATTATCCTGGGCTATTTATTTTGGATGTGCAAATGTTGTAGATATATTATTAGAAGATAAACAAATGGTTCAATTAGCTAACAGGGCTAATCCATATTATGAATTTGCATATGCTCTTACCAAAGAACCCGATTTTCTTTTGTACATGGACTCATATCAGAGAATTTTGGATAAATTATTAAAAACGGAAGAGATTAATTTTTCTAAAGCAGTAGATGCTTGCATGTATTTTATAGCTGAAAGACATATTAAGAAGAGAGTTTCTATTTATCCAGAATTTCCAAATTATATTCCTTCTTTATCTTTTTATGATGAAGCAATTGTAAAAATATTAAAACAGGAACGATTGGCTAAATGCGAAATTTCACCTAATCGAGGCTTTGGTTGTAAATCTCTTTTATATTATATTTTGATGTATGGAAAAGATAATGAATTTGAAACAATCATGAAAAGCGGGATAGATATAAATAAACAATTTGCTCAAGATGAAATAAGTAATAAATTGTATTATAAAAACGATGGACGAAAAAGTAGAGATGAATGGTTAGTAGAAAACGCCCTTACTGTTACTTTAGGTTGTGATGAGTTGTACCCTGTTGCTAATCAGGAAAAAATGGATTTTGATAAATTTTATACATTGATATTTGATAAGAAATTAGATTCTAAATATGTTCTAGAAGCGATAAATCGAATTTGTTATAGTAAGATTCCTTTAAAAGAAGAATTAATCATTAAAATACTTGCAAATAGAGACTGGCCACAAGAAGATATTTATAATAAAACGCTACTTTCTTTCGCTTTTTATGGAATGAGTAAAGCTTATCGTTTTTTCTTAAGTAATCCTAATGTTGACATTAGTACTTTGACGTTAGAACTAATTCATGAGTATGCAAGAAAGTTCCATCAAGAAGAGCATGAACCAGAGGATAATAAAATAGAAAAAAATGAGGAGCAGGAAAAAGATATAGACGAACTTACGGTGCATTTACTTGTGACAAGACAAGATTGTATATCGGAAGAAGAAATGTTGCCTTATTATTTACTTATTTTTGATTTTTGTGATTATTCTGATGAATTTACGAAAAATATAATAGAAAAATTTCAAAATCAAGACTTAGCAGATACAATTGTTCAGGATAGCTGGTGGAAATTAAGAAAAGAAATAGGTATTAAAATTAGACCACATTTAAATCTTCCTAGCTATAGAATTGATCATATTGATAAATTTATATTACAAGATAATGAAAAAAATCAAGAATTATTAGTCTGGGCCAAAAACTATACAGATAAACTAATACAAGAAGCAGGTTATTTACCTAATCAAATAGAAAGAGGTAAAGCAAAAGAAAAAACTGTTACAACTCCGTAACAGTTTTTAATATATCATAGTATGTAATATTCTATCGGTATTTTTAAAATTAACTTTAGCAATTTCCTTTAATTTATCTTCTCCATATTTTTCAACGATTTCTTCACCAGTACTATCTACATCACGACCAGCACCTTTTGGTAGGGGAACATGGATAGAGTCTGACAATTTATCAAATTCTTTTAAGAAGATATATCTACTAATAATAGATGCACTAGCAACTGCCAAGTTTTTATCCTCAGCTTTTGTCATAAAAGTAATGCCTCGTTGAATATTAGGAACACCATTTAAATATTCATAATATCTATTTTCTCTAGCAAACTCATCCACAACAATATAGTCAATCTCTGGTTTTTCTTCCGTCATCAACTGATATAATACTTTATTATGAAGAATTGCTTTAATTTTATTCATATTAATATCTTTCGTATATTTTTCGTTATATTCTTGATTAGTTAAAATCATACTACGATATTTTACAATCTTAATTAACTCTGGGGTAATTTTTTTTATTTTTTCATCAGTAATCTTTTTAGAGTCTCCAACACCAAGTTTTTCTAACTTTTCTACATCTTCTTTTTTTACATAAGCAGCAGTTACTACGATAGGACCAAAATAATCTCCCGTACCAACTTCATCAGATCCAACCGAAGAACAGTTATGATATTTTGCATCTTTCTTTTTTTGTTCTTCTTTTTTTTCTTTCGTATTATCTAGTACCGTTCCCCACATAGCAGCATCAACATCAGCGCTAGTTCCTTGAAACATAGCTTTTCCAGATTCATATAAAGTAATTACGGTATCTTCTTCCTGCGCTTGGAAAATAGCATAAGGTATTTTTTTATCCCTTACTTTATCTTTATAATATTCAATCATCTTTTGCTTTGTTTCTTCATTTACTTTAATAACAATATTCATGTCTCCACCTCTAATTCATTGTATCAAATTGCCTTAGGAAAGTCTATTTTTCTTTTTTTGAAAATACATCTGTCCAACGTTTCTTTTTTTGTAACACTTTTTCTTTTTGTAAAATAACGGTATCTAAAAACTCTCCTGTATCAAATCTTTTCTTTATCGGATCATCCTCATCTTTATACACAGTTCCAACTTTTATTAAAGAAAAAGAATGTATCTTTTCTTCCTGCTTTAAAAAGTTAGTTAAGGAGATAAAATTATCTATATAGAGCTTCTTTATTTCGTTCTTCATTTTTCCATCAAGAATATGAATAGGCCAGGTATAATAATAAGGAAAATAGTTACTATTAAGTTTATCTTCTTCTATGATTTGCTCGAGTAGTTGTCTTTGTTCTTGTTCTTCTAGATTGTATAGTTTTTTGGTATCTATCGCAACAACTTCATCTTTGGTATAACTAATCATTCCAAACGTTGTTTGAGCATATACAGTGTTTAAAATCTCATCATAAGTATGTTCAAAGTATTTTCTTTTATCTTTAGGAATTTCTTGATAACGATTCAGTCTATTTATAACTTCCTGTTTTTCTTCTTCTGTAAACTTATCACTAGAAAGTATCGCCAGAGCAAAGCGACTAGCTGGATTTTTTTCCAAGAAATATTCTTTAGCTTTCGGATGAAATTTATAATTTGGTGTCTTCATAATGTATTCTGCTAAAAAATCTTTGCTGCCCCAGTTTATATTCAAGGGATAGGCAATAAAATATTCACGAGTATCCTCTGCAGAATACTTAAATATTTGATTCATAATTTTATCATAAATAGGTACTAACTCTGGAATTTCTTCTTTTGCTAGAGAAAGCGATTCTAAGTGATTGGGCATATCACTATACTTTGAATAAATATAGAAAGGATATTTATGTTTATAAAGGTATAGGGTAGATATAAACTCTATAAAACTATTATTTTTAGCACGTTTTTTCCAAAAATCAGCGGAAAATACTACTCTTTGTTCAAAAAGGTTTATGAAATATCTATCGTGTAAAGGTATGATAATTTTTTTCATAACTTCGGTTACAAACAGCTCTTTTTCTTCTTCTGTTAAATCAATATTAACATTCCCTAAGACATAGTGAAGAAATTTTTCTTCAGTAGGACCAGCAAGTACTTCTTCTTTTTTAAACTCTTTTAAAACTTTGTTAACAACTTCTTTTTTCTCTACCTCCATAAGGCTTATGGTATGAAAAAAAGAATCTAAATCAACCTCATCTAAATACTTAGATAACCGACTAACCATCCAAGAAACAATAGAAGTACTAGGGTTACTAAGACGACTATTGTAATATTGTAATTTTTTTGTAATACTTATATTTTCCATTTGACGCTCCTTAGACATTTTTTTAAATTATTTTATCACTTTTATATTAATTATAGAATTTTTTTCTTATTTTTTCTATAATATAGTATAAGGAGTTGAAGTTATGACTATTAATATTTTAGATGTTGCTATTATTTTAATTTTAATTATGTTTGCAATTGTAGGATTTAAAAGAGGTGCTATTAAAGAGCTTGTGTCACTTGTTGGAATTATTGCTGTATTTATTGTTTCTTTTTCTTTAAAAGGAATTCTTGGGAATATTCTTTGTAAATGGTTACCTTTTTTTGATTTTGCTGGAAGTTTAGAAGGAGTAAAAGTACTAAATATTTTACTTTATCAGTTAATTGCTTTTTTAATTATATATAGTTTGTTATTTAGTGTTTATATGATTGTTATGAAAATATCTGGTATTGTTCAAAAGATTATTCATATGACTGTTATTTTATGGCTTCCATCAAAAATTATTGGTGCTGTTGTTGCTTTTGTTACAGGATATATTATGGTGTTTGTTGTCTTACTGGCTTTACTTATTCCATTAAAAGATACTGTTATCTTTCAAGATAGTAGTTTAGCGAATTATATTATTTATAAGACACCTATTCTTGCTGCTAGTTCAGAAAATATTAGTACTTCTATTAATGAAATTTATACTCTTGGAGAAGCTTTGTCTAAGGGTGAAATTAATAAGAATCAGGCTAATTTAGAAACAATGGATGTGTTGTTGAAATATAAAATCGTTAGTCCTAAAACTGCTAGAGAATTAGTTGTTTTGGATAAATTAGATGGTATTTCTGGATTGGAAAAAGTTATTGATAAATATGAGTAGGTGATATTATGTTTGATATGCATTATGACTTATTGAGTATTGCATATGTTTGCTATTTGAAGAATGATTATTCTTATTTAGAAGAAAGAGTAAAATCATATCGGAATGATAATATTCAGGGAGTGGTGGCGAATCTTTACTTTATGAGTGATGTAGAAATGAAAGAAGAACTACATCCTTGGTATTATCAAAAAGAAGTTCCGGTAGTAGAAATGTTTCGTATCAGTACAGAAATTGTAAAAAGTTATTTACCTAGTACAGAGTTGATTTTTAGTATTGAAGGATGTGATTATATTGAAGGACCAGAAGAGTTAGAAGAGCTTTATAAACTTGGTCTTCGTAATATTTTACCAGTATGGAATAATAAGAATAAATATGCATCTGGTAATAGAAGTGATCAAGGATTAACCGAAGAGGGAAAAAGACTTCTAGATAAGGCTATTGAGCTAGGAATTTCTATTGATTTATCACATGCTAATAGGAAATCTTTTGATGATATTGTTTCTTATTTAATGGAAAAGAAAGATGAGGGAGAAGAATTCTTTGTTATGGCAAGTCATTCTAATGCTAGAAGTATATGCCAAAGAGAAAGAAATTTAGAAGATGAACAAATATTGGCTATTAAAGATTTGGATGGATTAGTAGGGGTGTTTTCTAACCGAAACTTTATAGTTCCTGAAAGTTTAAAGGAAAGAGTAACTCAACAAGAAAAGGAACAGTATTATTTGGCACATATTAGTCATATAGTAGATTTAGTAGGGATTAATCATATTGGTATTGCAACTGATGATATGGATTTTTGTAAAGAAGCAGATGCAGAATATGGTGAAGTACAAATTTATTCCTATGATAATATTGCTAAGTGTGTGCAAAATACTTTGGAACAAAGATATTCTATAGAAGATACTTATCAAATTATGTATGGTAATATGAAGCAAAGATATGATATGATAAATAATAAAATAAGAAAAGGAGAAAAATTATTATGAATTATATAAAAAGTGAAAAAGAGTTTAATGAAGTAATCAAAAAAGATAAGGTAGTAATAGACTTTTATGCTGAATGGTGTGGTCCTTGTAAAATGTTAAGTCCTATTTTAGATAAGGTTAGTCAAGAGTTAAATTTAGATACTTATAAAGTAAATGTAGATGAAGTAGAAGAGGTTGCAAGACAATATGGAATTATGTCTATTCCTACGGTTATGATTTTCGAAAAAGGAAAGATGACTAAGAAAAATGTAGGATTTATGGATGAGGCAGAGTTAAGAGAGTTTGTAAAATAACTCTTTTTCTTTTGTCAGGAAGAAAAAAAGTCTTTGCTTTTAATTGAATTGTGTTATACTTAAAGTAAATAGAGAATAGGAGGCAATGAATGAAATACGTCTATTTATTTACTGAAGGCAGTAAAGATATGAGAAATCTATTAGGAGGAAAAGGTGCTAACCTTGCAGAAATGACTAATATAGGATTACCTGTTCCTAGAGGATTTACAGTAACTACAGAAGCTTGTACAAGTTATTATGATAATAACAGAGAGCTATCTGATGAAATTATGCAGCAAATCGATGAGAAAATCGAAGAGCTAGAAAAAATTACTGGAAAGACACTAGGAGATAGAAAGAATCCATTATTAGTATCTGTTCGAAGTGGAGCACGTGCTAGTATGCCTGGTATGATGGATACCATATTAAACCTAGGAATGAATGATGATGTAGCAGTAGGATTTAGTGAAGTTACGAATAATAAACGCTTTGTTTATGATTCATATCGTCGTTTTATCCAGATGTTTGCTGATGTTGTTATGGAATTTCCCAAATCTTCTTTTGAAAGAAAATTTGATGAGATAAAGAAGGAAAAGGGAGTAGAACTTGATACTGAACTTACAGCAGAAGATTTAGAAGAAGTAGTTAAGATTTATAAAGAGGAATACATGCGCCTTGCTGGCAGTGAATTTCCACAAGATCCAAAAGAACAATTAATGGCTGCCGTAAAAGCAGTATTTAGAAGTTGGATGAACGATAGAGCAATCACTTATCGTAGATTAAATGATATTCCAAGTAGCTGGGGAACCGCTGTTAATGTTCAAGAAATGGTATATGGTAATAGAGGAGAAACTTCTGGTACTGGAGTTGCTTTCACTAGAAACCCTGCTACAGGAGAAAATCACTTATTTGGTGAATACTTAATGAATGCTCAAGGAGAAGATGTTGTTGCTGGTATTAGAACGCCTCAATCTATTGATACATTAAAAGAAGTAATGCCAGAGTGTTATGAAGAATTCCAAAAGATTTGTAAAACGCTAGAAAATCACTATAAAGATATGCAAGATATGGAGTTTACGATTGAAGATGGAAAACTATTTATGCTACAAACAAGAAATGGTAAGCGTACCGCAACCGCAGCTTTAAAAATTGCAGTAGATATGGTAGAAGAAGGTATGATTACAAAAGAAGAAGCATTATTAAAAGTGGACCCTAAACAATTAGACCAATTACTTCATCCAATGTTTGATAATGAAAGTCTAAAAAATGCCGAATGTGTTGCAGAAGGACTTGCTGCATCTCCTGGTGCTGCAACAGGTAAGATAGCTTTTACTGCCGAAGACGTTATTCGTATGCATAACGATGGAGAAAAAGATATTATTTTAGTTAGATTAGAAACATCTCCTGAGGATATTGAAGGAATGAATCTAGCTCATGGGGTTTTAACTCTTCGTGGAGGTATGACATCTCATGCAGCTGTTGTTGCTCGTGGTATGGGAACTTGTTGTGTATCAGGTTGTGGAAGCTTAGTGATTGATGAAGAAGCAAAAACATTAACATTAAAAGATGGACGTATTTTAAAAGAAGGAGACTATATTAGCTTAGATGGAAGTACTGGTAAAGTTTATGCAGAACGAATTAAAACGGTAGATGCAAGCATTACTGGAAATTTTGAAACATTTATGGATTGGGCTGATGAATATAGAACGCTAGAAGTTCGTGCTAATGCTGATACACCAAGAGATGCCACTCAGGCAAGAAAATTTGGAGCAGAAGGAATCGGTCTTTGTCGTACAGAACACATGTTCTTCGATGAAGAGAGAATATTTAACTTTCGTAAGATGATTACTGCACTAGATGTAGAATCAAGAGAAGCAGCTTTAGAAAAAATCTTACCATATCAAAGAGAAGACTTTGAAGGATTATTCAAAGCCATGGATGGAAAATGTGTCATTATTCGTTTCTTAGATCCACCACTACATGAATTCTTACCAAAGACAGAAGAGGAAATGAGACCGCTTGCGGAAAGTTTAGGAATTACTTATGAAACATTGAAAAACAAAGTAGACTCTCTAAAAGAATTTAATCCTATGATGGGACATCGTGGTTGTCGTTTAGCAGTAACATATCCAGAAATTGCTAGAATGCAAACAAGAGCTGTAATTGAAGCAGCAATTAATGTTCAAAAAGAAGGAATTACTATTCATCCAGAAATTATGATTCCACTTGTTGGAGTTGTAAAAGAATTACAATACGTTAAAAAGATTGTAGTAGAAACCGCCAAAGAAGTAATGGAAAAAGCTGGTGTTACAGTAGATTATAAAGTGGGTACTATGATTGAAATACCACGTGCTGCACTTTTAGCTGATAAGATTGCCGAAGAAGCAGAATTCTTTAGTTTTGGTACCAATGACCTAACTCAGATGACCTTTGGTTATTCTAGAGATGACGCTTCTAAATTCCTAACAGACTATTATCAAAAAGGAATATTAGATCAAGATCCATTTGCATCTATTGATCAAGAAGGTGTTGGTAAATTAGTAGAAATTGCTGCTAAACTTGGAAGAGAGACAAGACCAGATTTAGAGCTTGGTATTTGTGGCGAACATGGAGGAGATCCAAAGAGTATTGACTTCTGCCATAGAGTAGGACTAAACTATGTATCTTGTTCTCCATTCAGAGTACCAGTAGCACGTCTTGCTGCTGCTCAAGCTGCAATTAATAATAAATAATAAAAGTGTAAAATAGTTGATACAGAAGTATTAACTATTTTTATAAATTGAAAAATTAAGTGTCCGAAACGGACATAAAAAAAGACACATAGAATTACCTATGATACAATGTAAGT
>CALVVW010000045.1 GCA_944364005.1 uncultured Bacilli bacterium
GATGTATTTCCTTCTTCAAATCTACTAGTCTTTATTAAATTAAATCTTATATCAATTTTTAATAATTCTTCTAAATCCACATTATCTTTAATCTTTAACATCTTCCACCTCATATATATTTCCTATTACTTCAAACTTAAACATTCGCATCGTATAACCATCTAGCCATTTGTTGTTAATGTGCCAACCATTATCTTTGAAATTTATAACTCCTTTTTTAGGATAATGCCTAGCTGTTTCCTCGTCTTCTCCAATATAATTGTATTCAACTATATCTCCCTCATAGATTTCTACACCATTTTTATCCTTTAGCCCTGTGTATTGCATTAATTCACTAAACCACTCGCCAAGACCTGTTTGCATATTATGATAATAAGCATTGCCATCTTTATCAAAGTAGATAAAGTCATGGTCTCCATTTAGATATCGCATTTTTTTCATGTCATAGTCATATACTCTAAACTTTATTTCTCTATTCATCTTTACCTCCTGTTATCTTTTTATAATTTAACAAAGCTAACTTAAAAGCCTCTCTTGTTATAGATAAGCATTCATTTTGCTCTTCTTCACCAAAAAATAAATTTTTATGTTCGATTATTTTATTTTCTAACCATTCAACGAACTCTTTTTGCTGGTCCTTTAATTTTCGATTTTCTTTTATCAAGTCTTTAACAAAAGGTTCATTAAGCACTTCACAACTATGTACATAACCATATTTATATTTTCTCATTAAATCTTCTGGTATCATTTATCCACCTCTTTTAAAATAAATTCTATGTCATTTTTCATTTCGGCTATATCATCATAAAAGTCATATTCATAATTTATAATGTCAAATATTTTATCTATCGCTTTCCTTATTTGCTTATTTTCTTTTTCCAGTCCTTCAATATATTTAAAAATAATAGAACTGTCTAAATTATTCATTATATTTTCAAAAAATGAATCACTTACCATTTTTCTTATTTTTTCTTCATTCATTTATTCCACCTCTTTTAAAATATCCCTAATATCTTTTTTTATTTCACTTAATAAGTATTTACCGTCGTATTTATAATATAAATTATCTGCATTTTTGTCGTGATTATCTAAAATCTCTTTAATTTTATTAAGAACTTCTTTACGTTTTTGATTTTCTATCAAAAGTTGCTTCGCTTCTAGTTTAGTTCCTTTAACAATATTCAAAATTTTTCTAGGTGTATCATTGTCAAGACAATTCATTTCGTTACAATTACAATATCCTTTGTCTAATAACTCCTCGTATTTTTTTATAAACGTTTCGTCTGTCATTTATTCCACCTCTTTTAAAATATCTAATAACTCCTTACAATTATCCCACTCTAATTGCATATATTTATCAACTATTGACTTTCCAGTAGTTGTATACATATCTCCTATAATATCTTCTTGCCAAGCATATTCATTTATATATTCTATTGCTTTATCTATTACTTCTTTATATTTTGAGTTTTCATCAGTTAGTTCTGCAACTTTTCTTAATAAAAATCTTGGGTCGTTTTTAGTTATATAATATTTACCTATTTTTATTGCAGCCATTGTCTACCTCTTTTAATATTGCTATTAACTTTAATCCTTGTATATATTCATCACTTTCGTTGTCATAACATAAGAATTCTTTTGATATTAATTCAATTGCTTTATCTATTACTTCTCTTAACTGCTTATTTTCCTCTCTCAAGTTCTTTATTAACCTTTGAGCTACTGCCAAATCCTTATCATGGACGTATTTTTGCATAAAATCGTCTGAAATTTCATTAAAATAGTTATCAATTGTGTCTATTTCGTCCTTTTCTAGCAAAGGAAGTTCTATTTTATACTTATCTCTATCTATATACACACTTTTTAAATCATTCGTCTTCATAGTAATTCCTGTCACTTCCTCTTAGGATAGCTATGGCTTGAAGTATTCTTGCTGGAAAGCAATATTCTTCTTGTTTCTCACGTTCCTGCTCTAATAGTTCCAAAGCATCCACTATTCTTGTAAATAATTCTTCTTTACTGGATACTAAAAAGCCTCTTGCTTCATTTCTTGTAAATTTCATATCATTAACCTTCTATCCAAACTTCAAGCATTTCATCTTTAACACTCATACTTTCAACTTTTTTATTTAAAAAGCTCTCTTGAAATATTGTGTCAATAATTTCTTCTTTATCTCCACTCACCCATTCTTTTATTCCAATATCGAAATAAAGTAAATAGTTATTTGACTGCCATTTAATTCTGATATCTTGACAATCTTCTTTTTCTTCGCAAAAATACTTAAAATTATATATTTTTAACAAATCAATCAGTTTCATTAATATTCCTCCAAAGAAATTTGCTTATTATCTCTGTTGTATAATTCATCTCGTAATCTTTTATTTTCTTTATCTCTTTCTTCAATCATTTTTAAATATTGTTTATCTTTGTTTCTTACTGCTTCTTTCAAGATATTATTATCTGATTTAAGCATTGTATTTTCTTCTTTTACTTTATCAAAATTAGCTATTTTATAAGCATCATCCATATTTAAATATGCTCCTTTCATAATATAAACTCCCTTATAAATCTATTGGCGTATTGCTTACTAATCATACTTCTTTCCACCTTGCTTTGCTTATCAACGACTTTATATTCAACCTGAGTTAGCGGCTCAAATAAAATGTTGTTTTTAGGCTCGCAGTTAACAAAAAAGTACTGTGTAGGTTTCGAATAACAATCTCCATTTTCTCTTCTATTTTTGTCTATTAGTGTAGGTTTTAAGCACCAATATCTTTTCAAATAGTGTTGTTCTGAATATGGATTTTCTATGACTAAAGGTATGCTTTTGCGTAGACATACAATTACTAATTTTGTAATTACTTTGTAATTATGATTTAATTCTTCATGCAGCTGTAAATCATTTTCTAATTTTTTCTTGATATTCCAATTTTTATAGCCTGCATTTTCACCTCAGAAACATAATATAGCTTGATCTTCAAAACGAATACAAGGGAAAAAAGCTATAATAAAGTCTTCATTTTTATTAAACCTATCAAATATACTTTCCTTGTTATCGTAAGCACTTTCTATTTCCTTAAACAAATCTATTTGATAATCTGTTTCTTCAAAATCATTTAGCATATCATAATCATAAGCTTTGTACCCTAATTTTTTAAATTCATTTTTAAATGTTCCGCTTTGTTCGAATAAGCAATGATATTTCATACTTCATCTCCCCAACAATCCCATCCTGGAATCTGTTGCCTAGCAAATAGTTCTATTCTAGGCAAATCGCCCATTAAATCAACAATTTTTGTTCTAACAGTATCAGGCTTTCTTGAATGTTCTCTTTTCTCTTCTATAACTATTTGACTAACATTGTTGTTAACTCTTCTTATATGACCTTTTGTCGCTATTAAGCATAATTCAGAATTAGCTCTAGTCCAATAGCCTAATCCAATAACAGGTTTGCCACTTTTATAAATTTTTACCCAGTTAAAACCGCAGGTTTTATAAGTAAATCCCCATTTTTCAATTAGTTCTATACCTTCTACCAAATTTGGCATTGTTACCCAAAGAAATAATATACAATCTTTATCTGAAATTTTTTTGATAGTATCTCCCATTGCTTGTATATCTTCTTTTCTCATCGTCTTATAATGTGCAGAAGCACTCTTGTGCCCCCCCTTTGCAGTCCAAGTCTTATATTGCCATGGAGGGTCAGCATAAATGATGTTATATTTTTTATCTGTGTTATATATATCTACTTTCATTAATTTCTCCTAACGTTTTCCCTTTATAGGGAATCAAATAATAAAGCCCAAACTCGCTACCACAAACTCGGCTTTGTTATGTTCAGAAGGTTTCCAATAGTCTTTAAGTAGCTTTTAAAATATTTATCTATTCAAAAGGAATATCGTCATCGCTTATATCAATTGCATCTTCATCATCAAAGGTTCCTGATGTATTAATCGGAATATACTTTCTTATACTGGTATCAACAATAACCGCCTTTGTCCCTGTTGTTCCATCACTTTTTGTATAACTTTCAGTTTCAACATTTGCAACAAATAACTTTCCAATAAAAATATTGGTATCAAACGTATAATTTCTTTTTTCTACTTTAGCTCCAATTCTATTCATAAACATGAATAAACCAGTTGGATTTTTTAGAAAGATAGAATAAAAAACCTTTGCACCACTATCTGCTCCACCAAAAACTTCACAAGTGAGTTCGATTTTTTGTCTTGTCTCTCCCTCTTTAGTATAATCTTTAATTTCAGCATGAGTTATTTTGAAATTATGTTCTCCTTTTCCACACATATTAAATTCCTTTGCATCTGTAAAATCGATATTAAATTTTGCCATTATTAATTACCTTCTTTCTTTTTATTTTTAAATTTTTCTTCATAAGTTCCATCTAACAAACTAGTTAATTTTTCACAAGTCGGATTTGGGATTAGACTAGTTTTCATTTTTTCTTTTGGTACTCTAACTTTTGTTTTAAAAATTGGATCCGCACCAACTTTAATACAGTATCTTAACGCTTTTACTTCACCAAGTTCGTTTTTAACTTCTGTAATCCTTGTATGTCCTGCTAAGCTAACAGTAGCATGCAACCATTCGCTTAATTTTGGTGTTAATTGAGCCATTACAGAAGGATTTAATACCTCCCCAGTATCTTCTGCAATTTCGGTATTATCTCTCTCATGAGCGTTAAATATCAAGTAATAATCATTTTGTATAGAATGACTTATCAATTTTAAAATAACTTGTTGTAATTCATTAGTAGAATCTCCATAATGATTAATTAAAATTTTTCCGCCTTTAGATAAATAATTCAAATTTAGTTCTTGTAATTTTCCTATTGTATCTATAATTAATGTTCCCCATTTGATTTTTTCGTAATACTCATCAATATTAAGTATAAAATCATTAAAATCATCATAACTTTTTATAGATATAACTTGTGCATCTTTATTGTCTACACTTGCGGTTCCGTTTTCATTTATATCTAAAAACAATGGTTTTGGAAAAGTACCAGCTAACGTTGTCTTTCCAGTTCCGCTTTTACCATAAAACAAGAATGTTTTTGGTACGGGTATTTCATTCACTTTTTTTATTTCCAACATTTTTATCTCTTCTTTCTTTCAAAATTTTCTTCTAAAATGTATTGTTCATCTGCTCCAGTTAATTCTGCTAAACATATATCTCTAAATATGCAACCTTTACAAGTTAAAGTATTCATATGTTTTTTCTTATTATTATTGTTAATTCTAATTGAATTAAATTCGTTAAATATTCTTTCTGCAACATCTGGAGTAATATATCTAACTTTAATATCAAAGTAATTTTGTATATTCACCTTGCTATATTCAATTAGTTCTTGATAGTCTGACACATTTAAGCCATATTTTTCACAAGCGCTAATAATCGTATCTGGAATAATGTTTTGTGTCTTTGCTTGTGATAACTTACTACTTTTTAAAAGTTCAGGTTCTTTTGGTAATTCGCTTCTATTGTATTCCCAAACTACACCTTCAACCTCAATTCCTTTATTTTTTAATTGCTGATAATAAATGTAAGGTTGAGGCCTAAATATACGGTCAAATTCGTCAGGCTTTTTACTAAATGTTTTTCTCTCATATAGCCAATACTTACCTGTCTTTTTATCTTTTAGTAGAGCATCAATTATTCCTTTAAAACCTTTATATTTAAATGTTTTTTCAACAGATATTACCTCATAATCATTTAATATAGTTGAATATTTTTTATATAATTCTAACCACTTTTTTAAGTCAATTTCATTGGTTATATTAAAATCAAAATTATCTAAATTATTGGTAAAATAAGCTTCACCACATTTATGAATAGCACTTCCAACACTAAATGAACGTATCTCTTTCTTTGACTTCCAACCTTCAACATAACTAAGATAATGCTGGTATGGGCAAGTAATATAACTATTTACTTTGCTAAATGACTTCATAAACAGCCCTTTCTTACTTTTATTACTGGGCGCACACCCCGCGCGTTATTCACGTTGCTGCTGTAGAGGAGGCCATCCGAATACACACGGAACACGGAAGCAGTACTGCAATCTTCACTTACTCCATAACTAGAAGTCATAGTCCAATAAGCATCTCTGCATTCTCTTATATTCATAGGCATAGCCTCTATTTCACGTAAAGTTGGTATTCTGATTAAGCTATTAATTTGTTTATCTTCGTCGTAATTTGTAGACATATTAACTAAATCGTAAATATTTAATTGATCCGTAAATTCATTTAGTAATTTAATGCAATTGCTTTCTGCAAAGTCATTATTATTGTTATCACTATAAGTACATGTTCCAATAATATTCTTTGACATTAGTGTAATCCCACTATCTTCAATTTTGATAACATACCATTCATGATTGCAGTAATTTACTATGTCATATAGTTTTAGTTCTTTTTTCAGTTTTTGAGCTTCTATTGAAGCTAATAGATTATTGTATTTCTCTTCTAATTCTCTATAATCTCTGTTTAAAACGTAACATTCTGTGATTCCGTTACTTCTATTTATTGTTATTCTTTCTTTCATAACTTTATCCTCTTATAATTTAAAATTACTACACTCTTAAAATGTAATCGTCTTTCTATGTTTTCTTCTATTTCAATTATATCTTTATATGTTTTTATCTTTTTATCTGTAACATGTGTACATCTTCCTATTGCGGTTATTCCGCTATTAAATTCTCCGTGATATACAATATAATATTTTTTCATCTTATTTTCTCTCCTTCAATTCATAAATTACATATCTCACTTTATCACCATAGCGATTCATATTTTCAGTCCAATTACTAGCAATTTCATAACCATCACGTCTTAGTTGCCGTATGTATTCGCTTAGTCGTGTGATTCCATAATTTTGTATTGCTTCCCAACTTGTTATGGTTTTATATTTTTCTAAATGCTCCAAAACCCTATCTCTAGCAGTTTTAGTCATTTATTGCCTCGATCTCCTCAACTGGAGCACTATGACATTTGCTAGTAGAATATAAACCCACTCTTGTGCCATAACTTATCTTGACATTTTGCCCTATTAGCTCGTGTGCTTGATTAACTATCTCATCATCTTCGATGCAATATTTTTCCTGTAAATTTTCACTAGTTTTTATATAAATTGACGTTGTTCCAAAAAAATTTCTATCTACACTTGTAATTGTGCCAATTGTACTTCCTGCACCTTTATCAAAAACACTAAAATAGATAATGGGAAAAATTTCACAAAATAATATTGTTAATGCTAAAAATATTCCAAAACCATCTTGATACTCTTTAATCCAATACACTAAACATGCTATTGCTCCAATAAATATAGCAATTGCTAAAATAATCATTATAATATCTAACCAATTCATTTTCATTCCTCCTAAATATCAATTTCTATATCCTCAAATTCTCGAATATTTATATATTCGTCTAAATTTTCTTTTATATCATCTTCAATTTGGTCTCTATCCCACTTTTTAGGGACATATCCAAAAAAATTATAAGTAAGTATTACTTCTCCAGATATTACTTGTTCTTCTTCCTCTACTGGACTTGGATAGCTTCCAGCCCCTAACGCGTCGCTACTATCGTAATAATCCATTATTATTCATCTCCTCGTTCGTTTGTCTTTTAAGTCTACTACGTATCTTTTTGCTTATATCTCTATTTTTGCCTCTAGTACCGCCAAAATCATCAGCCCATTCTCTGGCAACTTTCTGAACAAATGAGTTCTTAACCAATTTTCTATGCTTTCCTCGATCTTTAAACGTCCTGCTCATCTATTCCTATCTATTTCAATTTCTAAAGCTTTAAGCCTTTTTTCTAAATAATCTATTTTTTCATAACAAGAATACCCAACAAACAAATATGAAGCAACAATTCCAAAAACATAAGCTTTATCATATCTGAATATAGTGCTTACAATCATTAAGAAAAATGACAATACTCCAAATAGAAAATAAAAATACTTCATACAACTTCCACTTTCTTAGTTTTACTTTTCTTTGTAGGTGCTTTCGCTTTATATGTTTCCAATTCTTTCTTTACTTTCTGCAATTCTTCGTATTGTTGTTCAATAACTTCGCTATGGCTTTTATTTTCAGCTTTTAATTTTTTTATTTGTGATTCATAAGAAGCATATTTTCCAGCTCTTTTATCAATTATCATATCTTCAAGTACCTTTTCACGTTTAGCCATTTCTAAATTTACTTTTTCTTCAATATATTTTTTGATTTCTTCCTTCGCTTTTTTTATTTCTTCTATTACTTCATTTTTCCTTTTTAAAATCATCATTTTTTAAATTCCTTTCTTCTCAAAATATTTTTTAGTTTCTTCTTCATTTGGCGAATTGAACACAAATTCAATCCGTAGTTTTTCATCTAAATTAGTTGTATTTTTCTTAATAAAACTTAGTAATTTCAAGTACTCAATTTTAAAATCATCATCAGTCATTTCAAATAATTTTCTTTTACTTAAATCTTTTCCATACCATTTTTTAGTTTCCCTAATTACATATTCCACAGAACTACATCGATCAAAGTGCTTTTCATAATCATTTTGGTTAAGTGGCCTCCCACAAATAGGACAATAAATAACTAGTTTAGAATAATCCACTTTATCATATTTAGCTATTAAATTTCTAATCAAATATTGTACTTGAGGAGGATTGTATTGAAATTTATCTTCTCCCATAGCATCATTTAAAGCTCTTTTTACTTCATCCTTGTCATATGGTTGGAGTATATCTGCCCAAGAATTAATTTTAGCTTCGTCTTTAGTATCAAAATTTGGATAACAAGAATTAATATAATCAAGCAAATCAATTGTTTCTATGTAAGTCATTTTGTGTCCTCATATACTTTGCTTTAAGTTCATTTAGAGCTGCTTTATTTTCTTCCCTCTTACTTTGTTTGGAAGAGCTCAATTCTTTTTTCTCTAGTTTTTCGAAAATAATACCTTTGTACATGCTTCCCATACACTCGTCGATCAAATCAAT
The DNA here is from genome assembly GCA_944364005.1 of uncultured Bacilli bacterium. The sequence goes on from CALVVW010000045.1 coordinate 9,020, forward strand.
AATCCTCTCTACCCCATATAGGCTCGTGGCACGATCGATTCGTACAAGTAGAGATTTAAGTCCTCTTTCTGTGTAAGGCTCTTTTCTTTCTTGCTTATATTCTAGCCAATCAATTATCTTATTCTTAATTGTTTCATCATTATTTAAATTATTAAAATCAGAAATAAGAAATAAGAAATAAGAAATGTTATTATTTGGTTTTGCTCCAACTTTTGTTACAGCTTTTTGATTAGCTTTTAATTCAGCTTTTAATTCAGCTTTTTTTTCTTCATTAAATTCGCCATCTTTTTTAGGTCTTCCGCCTTGTTTACCCTTTAAAATACTTGATTTAGTTTTCTTTAATACTTCAATAATATTAATCCAATATCCGTATAACTCATCATCTTCCAAATATAGCGGTTCTATATTCTTAAAAGCATAATCCAAAATATCTAATGCCAACTCCCCCTGCTTACTCCGATCTGGTATTGCTTTTAATAAAAAATAAGTATTTCTATACACTTTAAACTCATTTATTTGTTCATTCACGTTTTCATCGCTTCACTTCCCTTACTTTTGACTTTTCCATTCATTTGTGCTAAACTATTGTTGAAAAATTATTTTCTTAGTGCGAGATAATTTTTCTTTTTTTGTGCTTAAATTTACCATATACCTAAACCCAACACGATAATTAAATACATCATCGTCCCAAATGTAGCTCCCCATAATAAATCCTTAACCCATGTTTTTAATTTCATTTTAATCGCTCCTATATAAAACTTTCTGGTTCTTCTCTTTTTAATTTCTCGTATTCTTCTTTTGTATAAAAGCAATCCGAAACATCGATATTACGTTCCTTTTGTTGTTTTGCAATTTTGACAATCGTATAATATAAATTTTTTAAGTTTCGTTTTTTTTCTTCATCTGATAATTGTGATTCCAAGATTTTTACATTGCACATGCTTTCACCTCTTTTTTGTCGACTTGGTTGCTGTTCCAGCAGCATTTTTTTATTGATTTTTTCTAGTTACTCTTTAATTGAAATTCTAAATGTATCCTCGAAGACTAATTAATTTAGTCTTTTTCTGAGTATCCAAATAAGACTCCATCTTCAATATCCAATATTTCAAATAATTCTTCATTACTTGATATCCGTTAAATAATTCTTTTAATGTCATACCTTACTCCCTCTTTTCTTCAAAATCAGATAATGTTTCAAATAGATAATCCATGCTTAAATCAGGAAACATTTCTTTTTTTATTTTTTTTGCCTCATCTAGTAGCCAAGAACGTTTGCCATTAAAGCGCAATGAAATATCACTATTACCTTTATTAAGTAAAATAGCAATGTCTTTTTGTTCAATCTTTTTTCTTGCCATTTCCGCACTTAAATTTGGATACATTTAAATACCTCCTTATCTATTTTATCCGATGTATCGGACTACATTCTAATAATAACCGATGTATCGGATAAAGTCAATACTTTTTTTAAAAAAAATTCGATATGTCGTAAAAACAATTGATTTTTTTTAAAAAATGTTATATAGTTATTTTAGAAATGAGGTGATTATTTGTTATTTCAAGAAAAAATTGATAAACTATTAATTGAAAACAATATCAAAAATTTGAAACAATTAGCTCATGAGATTGATATTCCCTATACTACTTTGTGGGATTATTATTCTAATCCTAAACGTTTAGAAAAAGCAGGATTAACAAACATACAAAAAATTGCGAAAAGATTAAATTGTTCTTTAGATTATCTAGCGGATGAAAATATTATCGATCCAAATTATGGTAAAAACAAATCAGACAATAATGACAGTCCAATTCTTGACAAATATGCCATATTATTTGATAAAATGGGTGATTTATCAGAAGAAGATCAAAAAATGATTTTAAATGTAACTGAATCGATTATTAAAGAAATAGATAACAAACTAGATAACAAAGATTAAAAAAAGTATGCTAGTACAGATACTTAATATATAAAAGAGAGGTATTAAGTAAAAATGATTAGACAATTACTAGAGGGGGTAATTGGTCAAGATGATATATTAAATTATTATAATGCAACTATTCTTTATAGAAGGTTACCTGTTAAAGTACGAGGATATGTTATATCATATAGGAATATAAATTGCATTATTATTAATGAAAATATATCTTATTACAAAAAGAAAAAGACACTGCTTCATGAATTAGCTCACATCGAGTTAAATCAGTTGTGTCAATCTAATAAAGACTTGTTTGCGTTTTGTATTGAAAAATACGAAGACGAAGCAAGTAAATATTTAAAAAATGTTTTAGAGGAGTTGAGTTTATGAAAAAAATATTATTAGGATTTGTAATAATTGAAATGTTAATATTTGTTACAGGGTGCGATATCGAAGAAGAATATGCTAATCTTCCTAGCATGAGTTATGATTTGGAAGTTAGCGAAACTACTATAAAAGAAACTTATTTAAACAATATATTAGATGGCAATAAAAAATATTTTGGCAAAAGATTAAAAATTTCAAGTAATTATGAAAGTATATCAGATGGAACATTAAGTGGCTTAATGCTATATATGAATAACATCTATTGCTCCAGTTTTAATTCAGAAAAAGATGCTTCTTTACTTTCTGAACTAAATTATGGGCAAAGTATCACAGTAATCGGCACTGCTGACGAATGGGTATCAAGCAAATTAAATTTAAAAAATTGTGAAATAATTTTAGATTAAAAAAATCCCCTATCCTGCTGGAACAGAATAGAGGAAAAATGAAAAACCAAGTCGACAAACTCTAAAGTTACAATAGTAACGGTTTTCCGTTTATTATTGTAACACAAAATTAATAAAAAAGAAAGGTGTTACAATGAATGTAGAAAGAATAAAAGAATTATTTAACATGAAAGGATCACTATCTCAAGAGCTAGTGAATCACATAATAATATATTTAAGAAAATCTAGAAAAGATAGTGAATTTAATAAGGAAGAAACTGTAGAAAAAACTTTAGAACGGCACGAAACCATGCTTCAAGATTATGCCAAGAATGTTTTCGGATGTAAAATCCCTGAAAATAACATATTTAAAGAAGTGGTATCAGGAGATACAATTGCAGATAGACCTGAGATGCAAAAAATTTTAGATCTAATTGAAAGCGATAATGTCAAAGCTGTTTTATGTGTTGAAATAGAGCGATTAGCACGTGGTAATAGTATAGATCAGGGAATTATAGCCCAAAAATTTCAACTTACAAATACTAAAATAATAACATTACAAAAAATATTTGATTTAGATGATGAATACGATATGTCATTCTTTGAAGAAGGACTTCATCAATCAAGAAAATTTTTACAATACATGAAAAAGATATTGAGGCGAGGTCGAGAGCAATCAGCTAAAGAAGGTAAAAATCCAGGACACACTTGCTATGGATATGATAATGTTAAATTGGAAGGTGAAAAAGGCTATACTCGTAAGAAAAATGAAGATGCTAAAACAGTTAGAAAAATATATGATAGCTATCTTTATGAAGATTTAAAACCACCAACAATTGCTAACAACCTAAATGATTTAGGTATTCCTTCACCAAGCGGATCATTATGGACTGCACAATCCGTTAGAACTATTTTAAAAAGATATGAACGTTATGCAGGATATGAAACATGGAATGAAAGGCAAACAGTTATGAAATATGTTGATGGTGAGCTCAAAAAAACTAGACCCCTTAATCCTGACTATATAAAAGCGAAAGGAAGATATGAAGGAATTATCACCGAAGAAGAAGCTGATTTGACTAAAAAAAAGCTATCAGAAAATACAGTAAAAGTAAAAAAAGAATTCCAATTACAAAATCCCCTTTCTGGTATTATAAAATGTAAAAGATGTAACCACAACTTGGTAAGACATAAAGCACACAAGAGCAATCATGATGCTACTTTGATTTGCACTACTCCAAATTGTAAAATGCCTTCGAGCTACTTAGATGTTGTTGAAAATCAAGTTATTAATAAATTAAGAAATATTCTACAAAATTACGAAAAACACTTAAATAATTTTGATGTTATTGATTCTAATAAAATTAAAAAGCTAGAGTCGGAAAAGAAATCTTTTAAAAAGAGATTAGAAACAATCAAAAATCAAAAATTAAAGTGTTGTGAGTATTTAGAGACAGGTGTCTATGATGAAGATATGTTTAGTACGCGAATAAATACCCTAAATGAGCAAGTCGAGAAAGCAAATGAACATTTAGTCGATATTGACAAAAAGATTGCTGAAATAAAAAAAGAGGATATAAATTCTGCTATTCCAAATATTAAGAACTGTTTAGAGTTATATGATAATGCTACTATTGAAGAAAAAAATGAACTATTATCTAAAATTATAGATGTTATTTATTATTATAAAGAAAAAGGAGGAAGATGGGAAAATTCAGTCGATAAATTTAATCTAGAAATTAAGCTGAAAATTTAGGGTATATCATACGTGTTCTAATTCAT
>CALVVW010000046.1 GCA_944364005.1 uncultured Bacilli bacterium
AAAAAAATTAAATAATAGGAGTTTTTTATGAAAAATTTTACAATGCGTGATGAAGAATTTATATGTGAAAATTGTGGTAAGAAAGTTACTCCTTTAGGTTATACTGCTAGAGATCATTGTCCCTTTTGCCTTTATTCTAAACACGTGGATATTATGCCTGGAGATAGAAAAAATACTTGTTTAGGATTGTTACAACCTATTGGTATTGAAAAGTTTAAAGATACCTATAAGATTGTTTATCGTTGTAGTAAATGCGGTGAACTTCATAGAAATATTATGGCTAAAGATGATGATATGGATTTAATTATTTCTATTTCTTCTAACATTATTTAACAAGGTGAACCAATTCACCTTGTTTTTATTAACCTTTTTGCTTTTTCTAAATCACATGTTGTAGTTAAGACATAATCTTTCCAGAAATTTTTTGATTTTTTCTTTTTTGAGGGATTTGAATAAGAAATTTTATAAAATGTAGATTTTATTAATGTTTGACTAGTTACTATTTTTAACTCGACTATTCCTAGTTTATCCAGATTTAAGTCGGTGATTTTAATTCGATAAAGATTTTCTAAATAATTTAGTTCTAATGTTGAATGATGTAAGTCGGGAAATACTACTGCAGGGGATGATACATTAAACTGATTTTTTCTTCTTCTAGGTCTATTATCCTTTACTAATAATCTATCTTTTATTCCTTCTAATATGTTTTCTAGTACTCTATCACTTGTCTTTTCAAAATATTCATCTAATATTCTTTTTTCTTCTTCCGTATAATTATATACTTCTTGTTCTAACTCTATTGTTTCTAAAAGCTTTGCAATTTCTGTTTTTAATAACTCAATTTTTAATCCCTTTTCTTGTTCTGATAAATTCTCAATTACTTCTTTTCCTATTTCATCTTGTAAAGATTTTATCTCACTTGTAATATCTATTCCTAACATTTTTCCAAAACAACAAGCTGCTGTTAAAAACTCAATACTACTTTCTTTTATTGCCTTCTTTTTTTCTTCTTTAGTCATATTTTGATAATTATATATAAATTGTTTTATTTCATTCATTTTATCGCTTCTTTCCCTTGTTTTTTTATCATAAAATAAAAGATTGCTTTTTGCAACCTTTATTTATTAAAGAAATCTCTTTTATTAAATCCTGATGTCATAAAACGCCAAGCAGCTTTTCTATTGGTTAACCAGGTAAATTTTACATTGTTTTTCTCATTATTTATGATTTTTTCTACCATAAATTCAGCTATTGTTTCAGGATAGTCTCCTAAGATATTATACACTTTTTTGGTTTTTTCATCTAATGTTATTTTTTCTCCATCTCCTAATGCGGTAGTAATAAAGTTTGTAATCATAATACCTGGAGTTATTTTTCCTATTAATACATTAGTATTTTTTTGTTCTGCTTCATATGCTAGTGCTTCTGTAAAATAAGTAACTGCTCTTTTGCTAGTTCCATATAGTGATAGTCCTAATATTTTTGCATCATTACTACCATGTCCTTCTACATTAAATATTTGACCACTTTTTTGTTTTATCATTGTTTGCATTATTAACTTAGAACAGGTTATTGTTCCTTTTAAATCAATGTCTATTAACCTGTCTATTGTTTTCTTGTCTAGTTCCCAGATAGGTTTATTTGGCTGATTTACTCCGGCATTATTAATCCAAATATCTATTGTTTTTACCTCTTCTATTACTTGATTAATTAGATCTTTTACCTCTTCTTCTTTGGTAATATCTATTGCGAATGATAGAATTTTTCCTTTACCATTTATTTTTTCTAATTCTTCCTTGGCTGTTGCGATAGATTCTTTTGATATATCACAAATTACAGTATTAAAATCATTTATTCTAAATATTTTTAACATTTCTAAACCGAATCCTCTGGCACTCCCTGTAATTACTACTGTTTTCATTTTTTACCTCCATGTTTATTATAACACAGATTAATTTTTTGGTTTAAAAACTAATGAAAATAAGAAGGCAAAAATGATTGCTGCTGTGATACCTGTTGCTGTTAAATCAAACATTCCCATTAAAATACCTAAAATTCCATATTCATGAGTTTTGGCTAGAGCTCCGTGGATTAGGGAATGTCCGAAACTAGTAATTGGTACCAAAGCTCCACCACCTACTACTTTAATAATTTTATCATAAAAACTAAAGGAATCTAGAAAAGCACCTATTACTACAAATAAACTTGTGATATGTCCTGGAGTTAGTTTTGTATTATCTAATATAATTTGGGCTATCATACAGATAAATCCACAAAATAGAAACGAATTAATTAATAACATTAGACTACCTCCAAACTAATTGCATTGGCAATTGAATAAATATTTTCTTTTTGATATACCATGGTTGGTGAAAATAGAGCTCCTGTTGCGACGATTAATACTTTCTTTAAGTTTTTCTTTTTCATTTCATGATAGATATATCCGAAAGCAACTAAAGCACTACAGACTGGTCCACTACCTCCAGCAAGACACTCTTTTTGTTTTTTTAAGTCATATAGCATGACTCCACAATCATTATAATTTTTAGATAAATCCAAGTTATATTCTTCTTGCATATAATCTTTTAATATTTCTTTTCCATATAACCCTAAGTCTCCAGTTACAATTAAATCATAATAGTCTGGTTTTCTATTTAAGTCTTGTAAATGTCTTTTGATGGTGTCTATTGCGGCTGGTGCCATTACTTTTCCCATGTCATTTGGATCATTTTGTCCAAAATCAATAATTTGTCCTATCGTTGAAGACTCTACTTTTATGTCTGTTTTTTCTTTTGTTAATAAAATAGAAGCACTACCTGTTGCAGTAAAAGTGGCACTCAATGGTTTTGGTGCTCCATACTCTGTTGGATTTCTAAACTGTTTTTCTGCTGCCATATTGTGAGAAGAAATGGTAACAATTGCATTTTTTACTTTTTTAGAGTCAATTAAACAACTTCCTAAAATCATTCCCTCAACCGATGTAGAACATGCACCATACAATCCTAGAAAACATTTTGAAAAGTTATAAGCTCCATAGGTTGTGGCACTAATCTGATTTAAGAGGTCTCCTCCTAATATCACATCTACTTCTTTTCTTTTTAAATCTACTTTTTTATGTAATAGTTTTAGGCTTTCTTTTACCGTTTTTATTTCAGCTTTTTCCCAGGAATTTTCTTTAAAATATAAATCATCAAAGGTCTTATCAAAATATTTTTTTAGTGGACCTTTTTTTTCGTAAGGTCCTGCCACTGTTGCGGTATCTTTTACATATACGTCATTATATTGAAATGTCATATTTTACCTCCTAAGAAAAATCTAATCATACCAAAGAACCAGGCGGCAATAATACCATATAAAATTACAGAACCGGCTAATTTAAAAATATTAGCACCTAAGCCATAAATTGGTCCTTCTTTTCGATAATCTAAAGCTGCACTAGTCATCGAATGAGCAAATCCTGTGATTGGTATTAAAAGTCCACATTTAAATTTAGTTACCAGTTTGTCAAAAAAGCCAAGCGCTGTTGAAAGAGATGCGACAAATATTAGTATAACTATCATAATTGTTCCGGCACTACTTCTTGATATATGAGTATAATAACAAAGAAGTTCAATCATACCTTCACCTAGAAGACCAACTAGCCCTCCGGCTATAAAGGCAACAATTGCACTTTTTAGTCTAGGATTGGGAGCTTGATGGTCTTTTGCAATTAATTCATATTTTTGATTTTTCATAGTATCACCATTCTTAGTGTTACCTGTTTTTTTTATTTCATACAAAAAAGAAGTAGTAATTACTTCTAAATTGTTAGTTATTATATAATTTATTAAAAAATATTATTATTTTTCTTTTTTAAAGTAATAGCTACTATTATCCCGCCAATGACAACTGCTATACCTCCTATTATCATGATAATTCCTGTTGTTTTTCTTCCTAAGTTTGGCACTTCTACTAGCTGGATATTTTCTAATACAGCTTCTGTTGTTTTATTTTCTGTTACTGTTACTTTTTGTTCTACTACTCTTGCTTGATAGTTTGGTGGTGTTACAATTTGCTTTACTGTGTAATCTCCTACTGGTAGTGTTATTTTTATTTCGCTATTCGAGGTTTCCTTTCTATACACAATATTTCCTAGGCTATCATAAATTACTATTTCGGCATTTGATAGATTCTCTTTTGTTGCGACATCAATTACTTTGATATTTAGAATGCCTAATTGTTTGCTGGAATTGATAGTCATGGTTGATTCCTCTTTATTTTCTGTTATACAATTTTTTAAAATTATCGCATCATATAATTTAGATAGTAATATATCTTTTTGTTCACTATTTTCTATTCTCATTGGTGCCCAGCTATTATATATTCTAGATATTGGAATATTATAAATTCCTTTTATATTTATAGTATAGTCAAGTTTATTATTTTTTATTTTGGATATTGGAATTCTTACTTTAAATCCTTCTCCTGCTTTAAATGTTGTCTGTTCTTTCCCTTTACTGTTTACTACTACCAATGGCTCTGATATTTCTACTTGATAACTATCAAATAATTTTTCGTATGGCTTATTTTTGTTTGCTGGTGTAATTAGATTGGTTTCTATATATTCATCTGTTACTGTATAAGTAATATTTTCTGATTTTATTTGGTCCATTTCCATAGTTTTATTTTCTTGTAAATTCCAATTTACATAGTTTTCCCATTCTTCTAGGTAATTTAACATTTTTGTGCCTACTGGTTGAGATTTTATATCTTTTTTTATTGAAGCAGGAATATTATTTTCTATTATTGTTGTAGGTTCTTCTTCTGGTAGTATTATTATTTCTCCATTTTCATTTATATAGTTATATTCATCTTTATAACCTGCTAGGCGATCCATTGCCTAGAATAGTAGTAACTGTTGATAATAATTATTTTCTATTTCATCATCACTAAATTCTAACTTTGTTAGTAAATAACCTATTTCTGCGGAGTTATAATCATTACCTACATCTACATATTGTAAGATTTTATTATTATTCTCATAGTCCCATATATAATTACTATATCTATTTTCCTTAGAAAAAAATAAGGTTCCTAATGATTGGTAATCATCTTTTTTTAATATTCCTTCTATCCCTGTTGTTAAATTTATTCCTTCTATTAGGTCTATCTTTTCTCCGGTAATTTTTATGTAGTCAATAGTATCTGTACAATAATTTATAGGCTCTGTTGCGTAACTTGGTTTACTTATTAATAATGTGATAGATGTTATCATTATTAACGCTGATAAAAAAATTAATCCTGTTTTTTTTAACATGTAATACACCTTCTATTTTAATATCGATTTTACCTTTTTTCGTATAAGTTTGTCAAATATACGTTATATTTTTCTCATGAAAAAACTAGGATTTTTTGACCTAGTTTTTTATAGTGTTGTTTTTAACTTTTCTAATATTTTTGTTTCTTTTCTTGATACTTGGACTTGACTCATTCCTAGAGTCTCACTTGTTTCTTGTTGTGTTAAATCATTAAAGTATCTAGCGATAATTAATTGTTGCTCTTCTTGTGGTAGTGAGGATATTGCATCTTTTAGATCTAGTATCTCATCATTCATACCCTTTTCTTCAGTTCCAATACTATTATATAAGTCCATATTTTCTTCATCGTAAGCATAATCTAGGCTTTCTACTTGTCTTGTTGCGAGTGTTGCTTCTTGTATTTTTTCAACGGGTTCTTCTAAAAAAATAGATAACTCTTCAGTTGTTGGTTCTCTTTTTAGTCTCTGTCTCATTACTTCTTTTGCTTGTTCTAGACTTTTATTTAATCGTAGTAAATCTCTACTTACTTTTACAGGATTACTTGCAGTAATATAGTTATTTATCTCTCCTAAAATATAGTAATAAGCATAAGTTGAGAACTTGGTATTTTCACTTTCTTTATAATTCTTTTTTGCCTTCATTAGTCCCATCATAGCAACTTGATATAAATCTTCTTTATCGAAACTTTTATACTGACTAATCATTTTATAAATTAAATTTTCATATTCCAATATGTTGTCCATAATCCTCCTTTATATACTGATATATTGAAATACTTCTTTTTCTTCTTTTACATAAAATAATTGATCTTTTCTTTTACCTATTTTCTTTTTTAAGCTTTCTGATATGCCACAAAATACAACACTTCCGCAGTGTAAAAATATTTCTGTTAATTTATTTTGTAACATTCCTAGTAGGGCTTGTTCTACCTTTTTGACATCTTCTAAATTAAATACATACATCAGTATTCCTTGTTTGTATAGTAAATAATTTATTTCTTCTGCTACTTTATAAAAATTATTTGTAGTTAGTTCTCCCTCCAATCTAATAAACATGATTCCTTTATTTATCTGAGCTGTTACTTCTAGCATAAGATCACCTCTGGTTACACTATAAAATAAATTTATTTTTATTGCTATGGTTTCGACAAATGATGACAAAAAATTCGTTCGACAAAATTCGACAAAAAAACTACTAGCTTGTTGCTAATAGTTTCTTCTCTCTTATTTTTTTATAAATTGTAATGGCTTTGGTGTTATCATTTCTTTTACACCACCTGGAAGTTGTGTTAGTACTTCTTTTTCTTTTGTTTCTAGTACTCTTTTTCCTAATTCATCAGAATACTTTAGTCCAAAACTTTCAACATTTTGTCTTACTTGATTAAGATAAGATAATTTTTCCTGTGGAGTAAGTAGGTTTAAATCTTTTAACTTAAGTTCTGTTGTTTGTTGTTTCATTATTCCAGGAAATTTTTGCATATAGCTAACGCCTGCTTTAAGTTCTGTCAGATTTTGATCCGTATATCCTGTTCCTAAGAATGGACTTGCATAGTAGGCATTGCCTTCTGGTTCTAAAATTGCTAGTACTTGGTCTTCTTCATTAAACATGTAAGTTCTATCTTTTCTGTTTAGTACTTGATCAAATCCTAATAGAAATAATTCTGTTAAATTCCTTTCTTTTTCTTGTCTCATATATTACCTTCCCCTTTCCTATGTGCGATATATTATAACAAAAATTAAGAAAAAAAGCAAGGATAAGGTCATTATTTAGCTAATTTTAAAGTACAAGAATAATCTATTTTTAGGTTTCTTCTTTAAATTTTTTCATTACTGGTACAAATCTTTCAATAAATTTGTATTCATCACGGTCTTTGATATATAAAAATCCTAGGATAGAAAATACTAAGGCACCAATAAAGTTTACAATTAAGTCTTTCATTGTATCTATAATTCCTAAATCAAGATAACCGTTTTCTATTGTTGTTACCTTTTTATTGTTGTTGCTATAGATTTCTGTTTTGTTTATATTATCTATTATTACAGGATCATTTTTATTTTCTTTGTTTAATTCTACTGATGATATTTTCTGTACAATTCTATCTTTTTGCATATCTAGGTTTAAATATCTGTCTGCTGCAAACTCTCCAAATTCCCAAAGGACTCCTATGGTCATGGAAAAGCAGAAAGCTACTAAAGCAACAAAAATCGGAGTCATTTTAATATGAAATCGTTCTGTTCTGTTTAATATATCTATTAGAGAAAATCCTACAGCTGCAGCTAGAAAACCATTTAATGTATGTAACATGGTATCCCAGTGTTTAAATATTCCGTAGAAATTTTGAATTTCTCCTAATATTTCTGCAGCATAGATAAATAAATATACAATAATTTCTAATGTTGTTGGTAGTTTTACTTTAAAAGTTCTTGAAACTATTGTTGGAAGTGTAAATAAAATTAAGGTTAAAAAGCATAGTGCTACAGCGTGCCAGTTGCCTTTTAGAGCTTGTTCTACCATACATACAATTACTAGAAATCTTAATACTAAATATACAGTAATATTAATACGATGTTCTTTTTTTGTTTGATTCTTTTTCGTTTCTGACATCTTATACTCCTTACTCTTCAAATAATTTTTTTGCATTTGTTTTTGGTATTAGCATTTTTACTTTTTGATCTACTTTAAACTTAAATGTTAAATTTGGAGATAGATACTCTTCTCCATCGATACACCAAGATGTTTTTGGTCTATCTAAAAATTCTATTTCAAAATCGTTAGTTTGATAGTAAGTAATTCCTGGTACTTCTTTTACATCTTTCATAGTTACTTGAACTAACATTCTTAGAATATCTGCTTTTGTTTTTGGATTAGCTAGGGCTACTTCAAACATATTATCATCCATTTTTACATCATAATAGATATCATCTACTCCGGCAACACGGGATGAGTTCGTAATAAAGAAAAATGAATACTCTCCTTCATGTTCTACTCCGTCTACTTTATATCTGATATGATAACGATGAATACTATTTTTCAATTGCCTTAGACCATACAGAATATAAGCAATTTTTCCATATTTCTTTTTTAAGTCTCTAGGAGTACTATAAGCCATATCAATATAATCTCCAAGACAAGCAACATATACAAATGGAGTATTATCTATATAACAAATATCTACTTTTTTTCTTACACCATTTAATAATAGTTCTAAATCTTTTTGATAATTTTTGGTATATCCATACATATTAGCAACATCATTGGTAGTTCCCATGGGAAGATTAGCTAATGTTAATTTATTTTCTCTTTTTAGATTTCCTGTTACTACTTCATTTAAAGTTCCGTCTCCTCCGGCACTGATTACTAAATCTACATCATCATCTAATTCTTCAACAATTCTTATCGCATCTCTTTTGGCTTTGGTGTATCTTATTTCAGCATCATATCCGTGTTTTCTTAATATGTCATAAAATTCCTTTTTGCTACCTAGACTTTTTACTTTCCCACTTTCTGGATTCATAATAATGATACATTTTTTCATGGTCATCGCTCCTCGATATAACTTATTATATCACATTGTAGTCATATTAGTAATATTATACTTCAGAACTACTCTTTTATGATTTTACTGTATCAAGTTTTTGCAACTTATTTAACCAGGAATAGTATTTTTGTCTGATTTTTGTTGGAATTTTTCTATTATATATCCAATGAAATATTAATTGTCTTATCCATTCTATTAGTGATGCTGTAAAATAGATAGCAAAAGATACGATAAAAATATAGAGAATAAAGCTATAATTTGAAACTGGTCCATTATCTATTCTTAACCATTGATATAGTACTCCTCTCATCAATGGATTGTCATGTACTAGGTAAATTCCTAATGTTAATGTTGCTAAGTTGTTAATTATTTTACTTCGTATATTTAATGTTTCAAAGAATAATACAAAGGCTACTGTTTGTACTATTACTATTGGATTACTATAGGCTCTACTCATTAACATTAAATTGTTTGTTATTTCGTTTATTAAACTATTCACATTATTTAATGACTGAGATGATCTGTAAATTATATAATTTAATATTGCACAACTAAAAAATATTATTATACAAACTACTTGTTTAGAATATTTTTTAAATATAGCAAGTTCTTCTATTGGGAATTTTCTTAGGTAACCGCCTATTAAATATAAATAGATAAAGTGTTGTACAGTCAAACCATTGTTACTAAAGCCTTGTTCTCCTGTAAGATATGGAATTATAGATAATAGAACTGTTAATATGATTAATAGGTAATTATATTCTTTTTTATTTAATCCTTCTATTAGTTTATTTAAAAATGGACTCAGTAAATATATCGCAATATAGAATTTAACAAACCAGTAGGAATCTGTAATATCTATAATGAAAACTTGTTTTAGAAATTCTACTTTTGATAATGATATTGCTCCTATACTAGTTAATATTATTACAATTATTACTCTATAAAACCAGTCAGCATTGATAAGTGACCAAATTTTTGATTGTTTAAACTTACTTTTAGATTGAAAGTATCCTGATATTAATACATAAGAATTCACATGTACTATCGTTATAAATAACAACAAATGTAATATCATGGTTATTTTAGGATTTGTGCTATTTTCTATTACATGACCATGTATTATTGTATGATATAGTACAATGAAAAACATGGATACTATTCTAAGAAGTTCAAAATTCGATTTTCTGGTTGTTTTTTCCTGCATATTTCCTCCCTTATTTTGCTATTTCATTTTAACACTTCTTGTGAATTTTGTAAATTCTTTACTGTTTTTCTATCAAAAGTTACTATTTTGTGGTATAATATGGATGTTATTTTCCCTATAGGGAGTTTGGAGGAAGTTAGATGTTTTTTATTTGTATATTTTTACCAGCTATTATTTCAGTTATTATTGATGAAAAAATTAATCATTCAAGGAAAACTATTCGTGATTTAGTACTCATGTATGGTGGATATTTATTTATTATTACCCTATTTATGAATACTATTTTTTGTGTTATTGAAAGTGATGTATGGTTTTATAATAATGAAATTTTTACTTATCAATTTTGTACAAAATATATGTGGATTAGCTTTATTATCTCTATTATTTTACCATATATTAGTAAATGTTTTAGAGGAGCATTTTCTATTAATGTTGAAATTAAGAACTTAGAAAAAGAAAAGATAAAAGATGAGAAAAAAGAAATTGAAGTAAAGGGTGTAAGCAATGAAAAAAGTAGTGCCAAAGAAAAAAGTAAAAAGCAGAAAAGTACTAAGAAAAGTCGTTAAAATATTTTTAGTTTTTCTATATTTACTTCTTTTATCAATTTCTTTTATATTAATTTTTGGAACTAACTGGGCTATTAGTAATTATGGATTTGATTCTTTTAATCAGATTTTATATACCTTAAACTCGTCTGTTACTAAGGCTGGAGATGGCGTTGTTGAGGATTTTATATCTAGTAATGTTATTATTCCTGTATGTCTTATTTTAGGTATATATATTATTTATAGAATTATTAAATATATTTTTAGAAATTCTAATTTTATTTGGGATATTGGGGTATTTCATAAAAAAATATCTAATATTAAACTAAAGAAGATTGGAAAAGTGATTTTTACGATATTTCCTATTTTCTTACTTATTTTTTCTATTTGTTATACGATGAGTAGATTATATATTTTTGATTATCTTATTTCTAGTTCTAAAACTTCAGATTTTATCAAACTAGAATATGTGAATCCCGAAGATGTGAAGATTACCTTTCCTAATAAAAAGCGTAATTTAATTTATATTTATTTGGAGTCTATGGAAAATACTTACGCTAATGAGGCTAACGGAGGATATTTTAATATTAATTACATTCCTGAATTGACAAAAATAGCGAAAGAGAATCTTAATTTTTCCTATACTAAGAAAATGGGTGGTGCTGTTCCTTTATATGGTACTACTTGGACTACTGGAGCCATTGTTGCATCTACTGCTGGTGTTCCTATTA
>CALVVW010000047.1 GCA_944364005.1 uncultured Bacilli bacterium
AAATACTCTTCATACTCTTTTTCAAGATAACTAAGACCAACTCTATCATTTAAAGCATAACCTTTAGCTAAATACTCATCCTTCTCTTCTGCTGGAAGACCTTGTGTAGTCGTAGAAACCGTACCTAAAACACTACGAAAAGTATCCCCGTAAGGATATACTCTCTCCCAGTCTAAAACCGTATTAAAACCATCAAGTTCACTATTATGTTCCGCAATATAAGCATATTCTTGATCCGTCGCCTCTTCTTTAATTACCTTCTCATCATAAGTATAACCACGATTCATAAGATAATATAAATAAGCAGCTCTTAAATCCACTTCTGTAAATGTTGCTAACTCTTCTTCTGTAATTCTCTCAATCTTAAACTCTTCTAAATCCGTAGTACTAAGTTCTCCAGTTTTCACTTTCTCATTTTCTTTCTGAGTAATCTTTTTCTTACACAAATCAGGATATTTCGCAAGATAAAATTCTCTTTTAGCTCGATCTGTCAAACTAGAATAAGAAAGTTCCAAATGTGGAGAAACTAAATAAGCAAGTTCTATCATTCTACTAGTACTAATATTTTTATCTTTCTTATAAGTAATACTTTTAACTGCCTTATTATCTACAATAATATTATAATTTCTATCATAAATTCTCCCTCTAGGAGAACTAGTACCTTCTACTTTAGTATAAGAAAGTTCTTTTAACTCACTCTTATACTCATCTTTTTTAACTATCATAACAGAATATAATTTAATTCCAACAACACTAAATAACAAAAGAAGAACAACCAAAAAAATAAGAAATCGTCTAGATATAATTTGATTATAATTTATTTTCTTTTCTTTTTCGTTTAATCGTAACGTACTCAAAATCTATCCCTCTTTTCTTAATAATTATTCTATCACATTTTTTTAAACTTATATCATATATTTTAATGAGGTGAAATATGTATAAAGAATTAATAAAAAGTTATATACCAAAATTAACACCTAAACTAATAAAAGAATATGGAAAAAAATTAAATATCTCTCTAACAGACTCCGAAACAATTATATTATACCAATTTATTATGAAAAATTATAGCGAAATTTTGGAAGGAAATGAAACAAGTTTTATAGAATTAAAGAAAAAATTATCCCCTACTCTCTATACACAATTAATAAAACTATATAATGAAAATAAAACAAAATATTTATAATTAATATTAATATTACCACAAGCAATGATATATTCATTTTGAATATATCTTTTTGATAATAAAATAAGTTACAGTAATCTGTAACTTAAGACATAATACATTTCAATTTTATATAAACAACTAATTATATTATTCTAATATTAGCATTGGGACAATACTCTTTTAAAATCTTCTTACATTCGGTTTTAGAATTAGAATAAAGAAAATAAATTTTTCTATTCTTTGTCTTCAAAACTGCTGACATTTCACCGATATCAATATAATAGACATCCATCCTATAAATAGCACCAGTAAGATGTAATTTGGGAGCAAGCGCCTTATTAGACACAATAACATCATGATTTTCAAAAATAGTATTAGTATATAAATCTTCTACCAAATTAATGATTTCAGGATATTTTTTTATGGTAAAGTTGTGTTCAATTTTAGAATTTCTAATGCTAATATAAACCAGTGACAAACCAAATAAAGTAACAAAAGAAAAAACAAATACTAAGATAATAATTCTGTAATCAAATTTCCCTTCATAAAAGAAATACATGATAAAAATAAGTAAAAAAATACATCCAATAATAAGAAGTGGTATTCCCATAATCATGATAAAAAGATAGTCTGATCTAAGCTGCTTAGCTAACAACTCCTCTCCCTTCTTCTTATCAAAATTATCCGTTTTAATATTTTGAATACCTTTTTTAATAGTTTTATGACCAGCAGACTTCATTAAACTTGAACGAATAAAAGCACGAAACATATAATATCACTACTTTCTTGTAAGGACTATTAACATTTCTCATTCAAAATGACATTTAATCCTGTTCCCTTATCTTTTCTATAAGATGAGAATCAAATTTTTTATTTCTAATCATCTCTATTTCATATTTATAAGGAGCATACTCCCTATCTACGTAAGGCGTTTCTAATATTTTAGGAACATCTTCTAGTCTCTCATTATAAATAATAGAAATTAAATTATCGAATCCAATAGTTCCAAAACCAATATTTTCGTGTCTATCTTTATGGGCACCTAAAGGATTTTTACTATCGTTAACATGAACACAACCTATCCTTGAAATACCAATCAAAGAATCAAACTGATCTAAAAAGAGATCAAACTTACTCATATCATACCCGGCATCATTCAAGTGACAAGTATCAAGACATACACCAATATGCTCTTTATCATCAACTAAATCAATAATTCTCTTAATCTCTTCCAAAGAGGAACCAACTTCTGTACCCTTACCGGCCATAGTCTCAAGTAATATAGTAACATCATGTGTTCCTAAAATCATATTAAGTCCCTTCGCAATATTAGAAATAGCAGTATCTACACCAAGTCCTACATGGCTACCTGGATGTAATACTAACGACTTAATACCTAGTAGTTCACAACGCTCTAACTCTTCTTGTAAAAATCTAACAGAAAACATAAATTTATCAGGATCTTTATCATTAGCAAGATTAATAATATAAGGAGCATGTACAACTACCTTAGAATAATCAATTTTTGCATCTTTCATTAATGACAAAGCTTCCAAAGTAAGTCCATCCTGTATCGGATAACGACTCGTATTTTGAGGAGCACCAGTATAAAACATAAATGTATTAGCTTGATAACTTAACGCTTCTTTTAAACTTCCAACAAGTTGACTATCTTTTCTAAAGCCAACATGACTTCCAATATATAACATATAATAACCTCCAACATAAGTATATCAAAGAACAAGGCAAAGAAAAAGACTTCTTTCGAAGTCCTTTAAATTAATTTTCTACACAAGTACGTTGTGCAAGTGTAACACCATTAGGAACTTTAGGTTTAACATTTTCATTATTATATCCTATACCAGTAGATTTAACATCAGCACGAAGTAATTCATCTGCTTCAGTTCCTCCTGTTCCAACAGTAGCATCTGTTGCGATAGTAAAGTTATCAGTAATACCATGTGTACCATCAGATAACGCTACATAGTATTGAGTTCTTCTTTCTGTTGTACCAGAACCATCTTCAGTAATATGTACACGGACATATCCCTTTAAGTCACGATTACCCCAAGAAGACTTACCTCCTTGATCAAGTAAATTAACCATATCATCTGATGAAGTATCAATTAAGACATACCAATCACCTGCATCAACACCTGATGATACAATACGATCAGTATCTCCACACATTAAACTATCAGACGCCCACATATTTCTAGCAGCATTTACATATTCCTTTGCTGTAGATAAGAATGTATCTTTTCTTGAATTTTCAATGTAACGAGTCATTGCAGGAATTGCAACCATCATTAAAATACCCATGATAACGATTACTGCAAGCAACTCAATTAACGTAAAACCATTTTTATTTAACTTTTTCATAATAACTCCTTTTTAAATTAATTTAATATTAGTTTTCCACACAAACATGAGACTTAGAAGCATAACTAGACAAATCAGCCCAATTAAATCCAGTAATAGTAGGTGGAACAACCTTAGAATATTGAATATTAGTAGATTTTACATCAGCACGAAGTAGTTCATCAGCTTCTGTTCCTCCAGAAACAAGACCAGAAACAACATTTTTACTATCAGTAATACCATGAGTACCATCAGATAACGCTACATAGTATTTTGTCTTTCTTTCAGTATCTACAACTACATCAGCATCATCTCTAATTTCTTCCTCAGTAATATGTACACGGACATATCCCTTTAAGTCACGATTACCCCAAGAAGATTTACCTCCTTGATCTAGTAAATTAACCATATCATCTGATGAAGTATCAATAATAACATACCAATCACCTGCATCAACACCAGATGATACAATTCTAGGATTAGTACTATCACCTGTATTACAAATCAAACTATCAGATGCCCACATATTTCTAGCAGCATTTACATACTCCTTTGCTGTAGATAAGAATGTATCCTTTCTTGAATTTTCAATGTAACGAGTCATTGCAGGAATAGCTACCATCATTAAGATACCCATGATAACAATTACGGCAAGCAACTCAATTAGGGTAAACCCGTTCTTGTTTAATTTTTTCATTTCAAACTATCCTCTCTTTCTATTTTACAAATCAATCATACTATGGAAATTTTTAAAAAGCAATACCTTTAAATTATTTTTACAATTATTGACAAATAAATTGACAATCTCTTATGCAGCTGCTGCTGCCGTATCATAAACCTTAGTGATATTATTACAGCTTACCTTAGTTTTAGCAGTATTAGAATCAGCTAAAATATTGGTACCAGAACCATTAGTAATTAAATCTGAGGCATTACTATTATTCAATTCGTCAGATGATTTATACATAATACCACGATGACCACCTGCCTCCATTTTTTCATCTAATGTAACATAATAGATATATCTGTTTTTAGTACTTCCCGCCTCTGGAGAATTAACAATCATAACATAAGAATTATCTTTCTCATATCCCCCATTATTAGGTGCGTTATCAAACTCTGAATTATCTAAAAATCCTAGTGTCATCACCACACAATCACCCTTAGGAGGTCGATAAATTGGATTTCCTCGAAACTCATACTCTGCTAAAGATAAAAGTTTCTTAGCATCTTCTACATAAGTACTTGCTTTACTGTTATTTAATATTCCCATAACATTAGGAACTGCTATTACCATAATTGCCGCAAGAATTACCATAGCAGCCAGTAATTCTATTAATGTAAATCCTTTATTATTTACCTTCATTATCATCACCTATTTTAATAATATCATAAAAATGATGAAAAAAAAGGTTATTTTAATATTTTTTTCATATTTTTAACTTCGGCCATCGTAGTAGAAGTATACAATTCTGGATTAAATAAATAATCATATCGAAACAAAGAAAATCCCTGATATTGCTTTAAATTTCTAGTAAGAAGTACTTCTCTCATAATAATATCATCATTTTCTAACCATTCCGTACTACCACTCTTTGCAAAATTATCTACCGCTCCCACTTTATAAAAAGCAAGAACTGGTAATAACTCTACCTTACTAGCAAGCTCCTCCCATTCATTAAGGACAGAAATGAAAGCTTTTGTCTCATTATAAAACCCGTAATAAATCTGAGGCATTAAAAAATCAACAAAATCAGAACTACTGCCCCATTTTTTAACATCCGCATAATGCTTTTGATAATTATTTTCAATATTACCATCAGGTGAAATTCCAAATAACGTATGATTTTCATGACAAATCTGATAAACTTCTTGAACCAGTTCATTTACTTGATTAAACCGAAACTCATCAATAGAAACATTAGAATGCATCTTATAGTAAGCATCATATTCTTCTAAATCAATCGTATCATTAGGATAAAAATAATCATCAAAAATAACTCCATCTAAAGAATACTTTTGAACTAACTCCTCAACTCCATCAACAATAATATCTCGTGCTTCCTTACTAGCCGGATTATAAAAAATACCATTATTAATATCAACAACACTAGTATTCAAATAAGAATAAGCAGGATTATCCTGGCTAATATCACTACTATCTTCATCTCCTCGAATACGATAAGGATTAATCCAAGCATAAAGTTCTATTTTCTCTTCCCTACAAACATCTAAAAAACTTTTTAAAATATCATATCCCGGAGATACACCCTCTTCTCCACTGACAGTAGCACTCCAAGGAAAAATATCAGAAGGATAAATAGCATCACTAAAACTACGTACCTGTAGTAAAATCATCGTAAATCCTAACTCGTCAATATTAGAAACCATACGACGAATCTCTTCTTTTCCCTCTTGTGCATCCTTTCCCTTTAAATATTTTGAAATCTCAATATAACTAACAAAAATTCCCCGCTTCTCTTTATCTACAGCAACCACTTCCTTCTTATCAAAAGAACGAAAAACAAAAAAAATAGATAAGAAAAAAAACAACACAATAAAAACTTTAATCTTCATACTATCACCATAAAAAAAATACCATAAAAAAAAGAAACAATTTGTCATTTTATTGCTTCTTTTCGTATTAAAAATAACTTTTTCTTCTGATAAAAACCATAAAAAACATCTTCTAATTGATAATTTTCTCTAGACAATACATCCATTAACCATACCATATCTTTACCAATCTGATTTAATACATCTTTTTGTACTTTTCCATCAATAATAATTGGTAAGGGATAAACTCTATTCTTATCATCATCTCTTTTAAAAACAGATAACTTTCCACTAGTTTCTAAAATAGCATAATCTACTTCTTCAATAGACTTTATACCACGATTACGAAGTTGCACTAACAAATCATCTAAATTATATCTCTGCTTTAACATTTCTTTAAAATTAACTTTCCCTCGTTCAATAATCATAGAAGGATCTCCATCTAAAATACTACGAACTTTACTACTCTTTAAAGAAACACGAGACACAACCAATTGCACAATAACTAAAGCAATAATAGGAACAACAGACAAAAAAATATTTTGCTTATAATTATCAATCGATATCGCTGCTAACTCCGCAATAAAAATAGAAACAATCAAATCCATAATAGAAAGTTCCCCTACTTCTCTTTTTCCCATGATACGGTAAATTACCGTAATTAATAAATAAAAAAATAAAGTTTTCCATAAAACAGTAAAATAACTCATGATATCACCTAATATTAGTTTAAATCATTTCATATTTTTTATACAAAAACATAAATTTAATTGAGGTGTACTAATGGAAATAATAAAAAAATATTCATTTCGTTTTTTATATACGATTCTATCAATAATACTCTGTCTACTTTTAATAACAACACTTTATCACTTCAATATCATATCATCAAATATCTATCAAACCCTAAAACTAATCATTTTATTAGTAAATATATTAATTAGTGGTATCATACTAGGAAAAAAAGCAACTAGTAAAGGTTACTTAGAAGGATTAAAACTAGGAATATTTATGATACTATTATGCTTGTTAATAACACTAATAACAGGTCAAGAGTTAAAAATAAGATTACTTTTATATGACAGTATGATACTAATTACTTCCATACTAGGAGGCATGATTGGAATTAACAAAAAATAAATAGACAAACCATCAAAACTATATTACAATAACAGTGAGGTGATAACATGCCAAAATGGCTAAAAATTTTAATTGGATTACTTGCTATTGTAATTGTTATTATTATTGCAGCTTTCTTAATCTACATGAACACAGCCTTTATTAGTAAAGAAGAAGCTAGAACAAATCTTGCAAAATATATCAATGTAGAAGAAGAAGACATCTACTTTGAAAACGTAGATTTAGAAATGGATAATAATCAATATGAAGTAGATTTCTACTATAACAACCAAGAGTATGAAGCTAAAATTGATGCTAAAGAAGGAAAAATCATCTATACGGATTATCCCTTAAATACTACAACAAATAGCACTACTACAAACAACGGAAATGGACAAAGTTCATCAAAAGGAAACACAACAGCAGAAGAAATTACATTAGAAGAAGCAAAACAGATTGCTCTAGACTATGCTGGCTTAAATGAAAGTGATGTTACATTAATAAAAGCTGAAATTGAACATGATGGAGAAGGTATGTATGAAATCGAATGGCGTGATACAACCTATGAATATGATTTTGACATTTCAAGAACAGGAAATGTTCTACACTATGATAAAGATAGAATACATGATTAACTCCAGAAAATCTGGAGCTTTTATTTATCTAAATGACTTGTAACATAAATCGTTGGATATTTTACATGAAAAGAACGATGTCTAACCAGTTCTTTTTTTATTTTCTCTTCTAATCTCGTAACCTGACGCAAAGTAAGCTTCGAATCCATCTCAACAATTAACTGAATCTTATAATATTTACCATAACGTATTAAATATAGCTTTACTTTCTCTACTCCTTTAATTTTTAACAAAAACTGCTCAATATCTTGAGACAATTTAGAATCAACTTCTACTTTACCTATTAAATTCATAGAATTTTCTGTCAAAATATCAATAGAAGTTTTTAAAACTAAAAGACCAATAATAACACCAGTAAGCAAATCAACATAACGAAAAATATAAATGTCTTGAGAAAACTGTAATAAAACAACCGCAATAACCACTCCTAAAGATGCAATCATATCCATCTTAGACTCTTCAAAAGAAGTAATAAGTAACTGACTATTAATATCTTTTCCAACTGTATATAAAAAGAATAAAACAACACCCTTAATTACAAAACAAATAAGAAGTAACCATAAAACAGATAAAGACGGAATATGAAAGCTACTAGAAACGCCATGATAAATAATAAACATAGCCAGTAAAAATAAAAGTACTCCAACAAATAAATTAGTAAGATACTCTACTTTACCAAATCCAAAAGGATGATTTCTAGTTGGTTGCTTTTTAGAAATTTTTGCTCCTAGAAAAGACACGATATCAGTAACAAAATCACTAAAAGTTTGAAGTCCATCTGCAAGTAACGAACCAAACTGAAAAACAACTCCCGCAACAATCTTACCTACAGCAATAATAAAATTAGACACCATACTAAATATTAAAACACTAGCTTCTTTTTCCATAATATCACCTATTCTTTCCTTAAATCAGTTGTAATATAAATACTTGGATACTTAACATGAAAAGATCGATGTCTAACCAGTTCACGTTTTATTTTATGTTCTAAATTGGTTATTTTCCTTAAACTAAGATTCTTCTCTACTTCTACTAACACATGAATCTTATAATAGTCTCCATATTTTATCAAAGTAACTTTAGTTTCTTTAACACCATGAATGGATTGAATAAACTCCAAAATATCTTTTTCTTTCGAAGAATCTACTTCAGCTTCTCCCAGTAAACACAATGAGTTTTCAATAATAATAGAAATTGCTAGATAAAAAATCATAAGTCCAATTACAATCGAACCTAAAACATCAGCATATTCTAATATTGGAAAACGAGGAGAAATCTTTAATAACAAAACAACAATAAATACAATCACGGTAGAGTATAAATCAGTCTTAGCTTCTCGAAAAGACGTAAATAATACCTGACTATGAATACGTCGAATCATAGAAAACAAAAAAAATAACACGACAAGTTTTAAAACAAATACCGTAAGTAATAAAAAGAAAACAACATTACTAGGAATAGAGATTTTTCCTAAAAGCCCGGCAATTACAATATAAATAGCTAACACAATAAGAAGCATTCCCATAAACAAATTCGTAAGATACTCTACTTTACCAAATCCAAAAGGATGCGCTTTCGTTGGCCTTTTTTTCGATAGCCTAACCCCAATAAAAGAAACCAAATCCGTAACAAAATCACTAAAAGTATGCATTCCATCTGCAAATAATGAACCTAACTGAAAATAACATCCTCCAAAAATCTTAATCACAGTAATAATAAAATTATAACACATACTAAACGCTAACGCTTTTAGTTCCCTAGTCACATAACCACCCTCTACTCTACTATAACCAGTATATCACAAAAAGAAAAAAACTCTAATAAGAATTAGAGCTTTTGATAAACTTTACCATAATCAACTACACCAGGATAAAAATCAACAGTCTGACTGCGATCAGTAATATGATTAATATTACAATATAAATCTTTAAAATCACGAGGACGCGATAATAAATTACGCATATCGTTCAAAAATATTTGATAAACATCATCTTCATAAAACATATTCTCAGGATTTTCTAAACTATATCTTTTTCGTAATCTATCAACCGTATAATCTAAATATTCTTCGATATTAGTATCAGGCATTCTATCTTTCGCAACAAAAAAGCTTCGAATAAATACCATCTTAATAGTGGTATTTCTATCAGCAGAAGAAATAAGCTTACCATAATCACTTCTAGGTTCATCCTCTTTAGAAGACCTATGATCTTCGATAGCTTCTTTGATAATCTTTCTTTGACTATCAGAGAAAAATTGCTTCATACCTTCATCTTCCATAAATTTCTCTGCTGCTATTAAATGGTGTCTTTTATGGTCAATATATTTTCCAACATCGTGCCAATTCGCAATAGCATACAACATATCAGGATTAAGTCCCAAATGAAAAGTCTCATTTAAAGCAAAAACTCTTCTAGTAACTTCCATCCTATGAATAGGTCCATGTCCTTTATCATTTAAGTCCCAATAAGGCCAAACATTTTTCTCAATATACTCTCGAAGTTTAGCATCAACATCTCTTAAATAATACTCCATCTCATCAATTCCAACATCATCTAAAATCTTTTCTTTTGCCTCTTCAAAAGGTAATTCTGTATTCATTTGCAAATAGGTATGATAAAGTAATTGATCTAGAGAATACTCTGGTTTCTCTTCTTTTAATTTTAAAAATCTTTCTTTCATATTAAGCACCTCTTAAAAAGAGTATATCACAAAAAAAGAAGAAAATTATTTTTTATTTATTTCTTCTTTTATCATCTTAATTTCTCTTCTTGTTAAAAACTTCTTCCATCGATAATTTTTAGGCAATACTTTAATTAAAATCTCACGAGATACTAACTCTCGTTTATAATATTCATCAAATAATTTTCCTTTTTTCTCTAGTAAAACTGGTCCAAAGAAATATTCTCTCCTAGAATATCGTTTTTTCCCTCTAGAAAAAACAAGTATCTGATAAATAAATTTTCCCTCTTTCACAAGTTCTTCATTAGAAAGATAGAAATGATGCTTACAAAGAAATCTCTTTACATCCTTCTGATAATTATTAGGACTAAGAATAATAGTATTTACTTTTTTTAATACTTCCAAATGACTTTTAAAAATACCTATCA